>UREB01000036.1 GCA_900546685.1 uncultured Eubacteriales bacterium
GATTATGGGTTTACACACACAAATTATTTCCGTATCACAGATTTGGATGAAATCGACTTTTTAATGAACGGCGTCATCGCTGAAGATTTAGAAGTGCTATTGCAAGATTCCAGCATCTGTATCCGCTGCGCCGGAGAAATCCAGGGAATGGACGACGAATTGTTTGAGGAGACGGGCAAAGATCTTGAAGATTTTTTGAGGATGCTGCAACATCTTTTGCCCGATGGAGAAGCGATTGTCCTTGTATATGCCAGCGCGATGTCTTCCAAGGAGATCGAGGGGTACTATTATGTCGCAACAAACAACAAAATCGTCCATAAGGACCTGTTCCATTCCGGTGTGGAGACGGCGCAATCATTGACCAAGAACGAAAATTTTTATTTTCGCTATTAAACGAAAGGAGCACATAAAATGGCAAATTATTCAGCGACCATCCGAACAAATTATTTTTCCGTCAAAGATCCCACCGCGCTTAGAGAACTGATTGACTCGGTTGAAGCGGAGGATACTGTTTCGTTGTTTATGACCAAACTTCCCGACGGTTCTATGCAATATGGGTTTGGATGCTATGGCTCTTTGTTCGGTATTCAAGACAGCCTAGACGCCTTTTACGAAGCCCTGCAAGAGCTGGTATGTGAAAACGACGCCATCCTCATCTTTGAAGTTGGCTATGAAAAACTACGTTATGTCGTTGGCTGCTGTACCGTTATTACCAGCACAAAGATGCAGCACATAGATATACAACAACAGGCTCTTGAACTGGCTGCAAAATTGTTAAACCGACCAAACTACAATACCCGCTTAGATTACTGAGCGCATCGTAAGTTCAAAAGCGTCCTTGTACAGCGGGGCGTCTGACCGCCATCAATTCGTATCCCCGTTTTGAAAGGAGCATAAGAATGGACAACTACCACGGTCGCACACGCACCAATTTTTTCAAAGTCAACAACATCAATAAATTCAGCAATTTCATGGCAAGCGTCATTGCAGAAGAATTACGGATCACGATCCAAAACAGCCGCGTCTGTTTCACCTGCTTTGGTGAAATTCAAGGATACAATGGCATCCATTTTGATGACACGCCTGATGAATATCACGATATGGAAGGATTTCTAAACGAGCTGCAGCAGTTTTTGCCCAAGGATGAGATCATTGTGATCATGCACATCGGATCGGACGGATTTCAAAACATGAACGGCTATTGCTGCGTCATAACCAAAGAAAAAATCGATTACACCGATCTATTCAATGCCGCAGTGTATATGGCGCGGGAGCTTTCAGGAAACCAAGATTTCTGCTTTGTTTATTGAACAATCCCGTATTCTGGGGGATAAATAAGCGCTCAAAAAAGCAGGTCCATCGGCCTGCTTTTTTCATTGCTCCACGCACTCTTCCGGCGTCTTGTCCATTCTCAGTCCCTTGAACACAGGCTGCCGCATCCCGCCGTTTTGTGTTTTGTGCATGTATTCTACCGTACATACCAGCATCGGCGCCACCCATATCGCGTCCTCGCTGCCTCGGGGCGTATCCGTAAACGGAGCGCGGATCGCGCGCGGCAATTCCGCAATCTGTTGAAACGGCTTGCCTCCAACGCCCAAGGTCACATGTCCCTTGTATACCAGTTCCCCATTTCTGTACTTACCCAGCGCCAGGCTTGTCATGTGGTTGTCTTTTTTGATATACCCGCAGACAATGAAATCATCGTCCTCCATGCACTTGATCTTGATCCAGTCCTTGGTCCGTTTTCCCTGGATGTACACGCTGTCCTTTCGCTTGGCAACAACGCCCTCCAGATGCTGTTGTTCCGCCAGCCGGTACAGGACTTTCCCTCGGCCTTCGATGACCTTGGAGATTGCCAGCCGCTCGTTTTGTCTGACCGTTTTTTGCAGCAGCGCTTTCCGCTGCTCCAGGGGAAGCAGCGTCACATCCTGGCCGTCCAAGTACAAAATGTCATAAGCTATGAACGTCGCAGGGTATTGCTTGGCCGCCAGTTCGATGCGAAATCGGTTGCTCATCAGGCTGCGCCGCTGTATCTCAAAAAAGTCCGGCTTTCCATCCTTTAGCGCCATCAGTTCCCCGTCCAGGATACAGCGCTTGTTTACCTGTTTATGAATGTCGGAGAGTTCCGGCACCTTTGCCAGCATCTTGACATTGCGTTTGTTGCGCAGCTCCGTCCCTGTCTTTGGATCCAGGTAAGCGATACACCGTTCTCCATCCCATTTGATTTCAAACAGGTAATTCACATCGTCAAAGGCGTCGCCGTCTGCCCCAATGAGCATAGGCGCGATGTTCTTTTCCTCAAACATGCTCATGCGGAGGTCGCCTTTTTCCGTGTTGTCCGTTTCTTCGGTTTCGCGTTCTGGATTTGTTGTAAGCTTGCCTCCAGCGCTGCCATCAGGTCGATGACGTTATCCGTCCGTTCCTTGGGCGCTTCCACAATCTCTTTTCCGGCGATCTTGTCCTCAATGATTTGTTTTAGCCGTGCCTGGTATTCATCGTGGTATTGTGCCGGTTCAAAGGGTTTGACCATGCTCTCGATCAACGTCTTTGCCATCGTCAGCTCGGAGTCTGCCAGCTCGGGCTTGGCCGGTTCCTTGGGCATTTCCTTGATTTCGTCCTCAAAAAACAGCGTCTCGATCAGGATCTCCTTTTCGGTGGGAAGCAGTATCAACAATTTTTCGCTCTGGCCCATTACCGTTTTGGCCAGCGCCACTTTCTTTTCCTCGTACATGGCCCGGCGCAGCAGCTCATAGGCTTTGTCCCCGCCGGTTTCGGGGACAGCGTGATAGGTCTTATCGAAATAGATGGGCGGAATATCAGAAAGCTCGGCAAAATGCAAAATCTGTACCGTGCGGTCCTTTGCTGTCTTTGCCTTTTCAAAGTCAGCGTCCGTCATGGTCACGTACTTGCCGTCCTCATATTCAAAGCCCTTGACAATATCGGCGTTGGTTACCTCTTTCCCGCAGTTTGCGCAGACCTTCTTGTATTTGACGCGGCTGCCGTCCTCCTTACAAAGCTGGTTGAACCGAATATCGTTGTCCTGCGTGGCGGTATGCAGGGCAATGGGGATATGCACCAGCCCAAAGGAAATGGCGCCTTTGTGCGTTGCTGCCATACAATCACTCCTTTTACGCCTTAGCATGCCCCATTTTTATCGTTGCAATCATGTATCCCATCATATATCATGGAGATAGTATATGTGATGATCTATGTTGAGGTGTATCAATGAGTGCAAATTATATTCCACCGTATTCTGTAACGGAAACCATTACAAATCTCATCGTTGAAATCGGTGAGGCGGTAGGATCTTTGACCGCGTGGCAGCACATGGAGAAAAACCCGCGTCTTCGCAGAGACAATCGTATCCGCACAATCCATGCATCGCTCGCCATTGAAAACAACTCTCTTTCCCTTGATCAGGTAACGGATATCATCAACGGAAAGCGCGTGCTTGGCGAACCGTCCGAAATTCGGGAAGTCAAAAACGCCTATGAAGCTTACAACCATCTTCTTGCTTTCAACCCATATTCCATTGAAGATTTGCTAAAGGCGCATAAAATCCTGATGGCTGACCTGGTGAAACAAGCAGGACAATTCCGCTCCGGAGGCGTGGGCATATTCAGAGGGACTCAGGTCGTCCATATGGCGCCGCCTGCGGAAATGGTTTACAGTCATATATCAAACCTATTGCAGTGGGCAGAATCCTCTAAAGAGCATCCATTGATCAAAAGCTGCGTGTTTCATTATGAGTTTGAATACATTCATCCTTTCTTAGACGGCAACGGCAGAATGGGACGCATGTGGAACACGCTTTTGCTCTATCAGTGGAAACCAATTTTCGCATGGATACCGGTAGAAAGCATCATTCGGGAACGCCAGGCAGATTACTATGACGCTTTGGGGCAAGCGGACAGCCGGGCAGACGCTGCCCCCTTTGTTGAATTTCTGCTTCAGGCCATTCTGGACACTCTCAAAAGCTTTGAACAGCATCCTCTCTCCAATACGGATAACAGCACCCCGCCACATATCCGGTTATTCCTTGAAGCATTGGGGGACGAAGAACTTTCCATAACAGAATTGATGCAGCGGCTCGGCCTTTCCAACCGCGCCTCCTTCCGCAAGACATATTTGCAGCCGTGCTTGGAACAGCGTCTCATTGAAATGACTTTGCCTGACAAGCCTAGAAGCCGCTATCAGAAATACAGGGCTGTTACAAAGAAACGGTAATGTGAAAACGGGGAAGCTTTTCCTAAAAGGATCGCTTTCCTGTTTATTTTTAGTTGAAATTCGCTACTATATTCAGATTTCATACGAATAATGTCGAAAAGCTCTTTTTTATAATTTTATAGTTTATTGTATTTTTGATATACTTATAGATGTATCTTATAATAGGTATAAAATTATTTAGTTCGATAAGTATTGATAAAAATTAAATAGTATAAGTATACATCTATTTAATCATTAAGAAAGGATGAGGTCTTTTGATTTTTTTTGAATTTGCTTTGTTGTCCATTGCTCCCTGGCTTGTATTCGGTCTTCTTTTTCTACGCCTATATAAAAGGTTTTCTCTCAAGGCATCTGTGATTGCATACTGCATCATTTGGGTAGCTGTTTTTGCATTAGAAATCATTTTTTCTGCCATCGAAGGATTTTCTCTGTCATCATGGCCTCATATATTGGTTCAAACCTATGGCGGTTTGTTTACGGCATCTACTTTGCTGTTTGTAATCTTCTCAGTCACTTTCTCTTTCTTTCAAAATCGTTCCCGTTCCGTCTACCTTACTTATTCCGTATTCATGATCGCCGCTGTTATTCTTTTTTGGGTTTTCATTGATGAAATCGTTATGTTCTTAGGTTTTCCTTATATTTATGGATAAAAAAAGAGGGCCCAAGGCCCTCTTTTATTTTTTAGCGTTCAAGACATCTGCAAAAGCACGACACAGTCCTTTTCCATAACCCTCATAAAATGTTATCTCAGCTATTAATTTGAAGCACACGATTCCTTTGACTCCTGTGAATTTATTGTATATAGCATTTACAATTTGTTCGTAAGGAGTAGTAGTATTTACCCCCATTTCATTCAGAAATTCATGTGCTCTTGCTTTATCCGTTCTTGCTTTGCTGTAAAACTCACTTAGCAGCGAGGAGATTGGAAATCTAGTCAATGTCCCACTTTGCTTTTTCGATCTTAGCATCCTTGCTAATGTTATAGCATCTGCATCACAGCAGAAATCAGAATAGTTAAATTTTCCTTCCTTTTGCCCTGTCAACTCTGGTTTACAAATAGTTTTTTTCGCTTCTGCATAGACGGCATCACTATCTAGTACATTGAACTGCACAGTATTATCCTTACTTACTGTGAGCCATAGCTGTGCCAAATCTCCAGCCCAACCAGCCCATTGCTTAGGAACAGAGAGAACACCATCACTATCTCCATAATAAGTAATCAATGTCGCCATTAAATGAGCCAGGTCAATTCGCCCTGCCGTACCATCACTGATTTCTTTTCGTCCATTTCCGATATAACCTTCCAGTGCTTTGGAAAGCCCCTCCTCTTTATAAGGAAATTGTTGTGAAATATAATCTCTCCCATATGGCACCGTAAATTCCCATTGGAAGCCATCATAAGCTTCCTGCCTCAAAATATTCATCGTTTCCAATGCTACCATTTCATTATCTTTTTTCACTTGGCTGCTATAACAGTAACTTTCTACTTGTTCTATGAGACCAATAACATCCTGAATACTGCTCCCCTCAGAAATAGGTGGATTCGGTGGCTCTACCGCGGATCCCCCATTTTCTCCATAACCATCAATATAGCTGTCCGTTCGTGAATAATAACGTTCTAGCACACCATCAGATGCATTGCCCTCAATGGTATAAATAAAGTCATTGGTAGACCGTACCACAATACCAGTATGACCAATGCGCCCTTTGCTCGGATCAAAGAAGAACACTACATCTCCAGACTTTGCTCTGTATCCTGTGCTCCTCTTATGATATTTTCCACGATTTCTGTACCATGCCGCGCCGGTAGGCGTGTAGTGATACTTCGGCACCGTCGTATTCAAGATACCCGCCTGGTAAGCACACCATGATACAAACGACGCGCACCATGCTTGTCCCTGATTTCCATACCACTGTCCATACGGATTGATGTTGTTGCCATTATCCTCATGGAATCCTACCCGCACCTCGTGCTTAGCGACATTGACAAATTTTACAATACCTGTCCCGCTCGCCGGTACTTTATATTTTTCAAATAATTTTTTCCAAGTTCCATTGCCTACAATCCCATCTGCTGTAAGGGCGTTTTTACTCTGAAAATCTTTTACAGCATTTTCTGTGGTAGTCCCAAAAATACCATCCACGGACATTGGATACCCCATTTTATTCAACATGATCTGCAAATACCGGGTCAAAGAACCATTGGAACCGAGTTTGAGCGTGCTGGATGTCGTACCGCCGCCTTGGGAAGCGCCAAACAGCTTGGTTTGCGTCTGCGTTCCGCACATGCCGTCCGCATCCAAGCCGTTATCGGATTGAAACTTCAAAATCGCGTTGTATGTCTTATCCCCCGCGATACCATCGATCCCGCCTACATCATAGCCTTTATTCTGCAAAGCAGTTTGATACCTTCTCACGTTCTCCCGCAGCTTTTCCCATGTTTTTACGCCTACGATGCCGTCCGCTGTCAAGCTGTTGCGCCCCTGGTAACGAATCACGCACGTTTTTGTTTCCGCATCAAAGGTACCGGTAATGGGGCAGTTGATTACCGCAATACGAAGGGCCCTCTGTAAGAACGTAATCATCTCCCCGCTCTGTCCTTCTTTCAGCGGCAAGCCATCTACGCCCCCGCCTGCCGTACCAAACAGCTTTTCACGGGTTGCCGCGCCAACCTGTCCGTCCTTAGACAAGCCGTTGTCCGCTTGGAACTGCATGACCGCTTCGTAGGTGTCCAAGCCGGCCAGCCCATCTACCAAAATCGCATATCCTTTATTCTTCAATGCCTGTTGGATATTTTGGATTTCCGTGCACAGTTTCTCCCATGTCGCTTCTCCAATAATGCCATCAGCAGCCAATCCGTTGCTGCTTTGGAATTTTTTGACCGCGTTGTAAGTACGGCTCCCAAAAGTACCGTCAATCGTACCAGGCGAACAGCACAAAATGCGCAATGCATATTGCGCGCACAGCACTTTACTGCCGCGAGAGCCTTGCTTTAACGGCAAACCGGCTGTACCACCCGTGCCATCACCCATAGCCATCAGCTTAGCCCATGTCTGGTCGCCTACCATGCCATCGGCCGTCAGGCCGTTATCCCGCTGGAACTGTAAAACAGCTTCATAGGTTTTCGGGCCGGCTTTCCCGTCATTGCCGCCTGTATCATAGCCCTTTGCAGATAAAATGATTTGGATCTCATAGATTTCGCTTACCAGAGTATTCCAGGTATCGTCTCCGCAAATGCCGTCTGCCGGCTCAATGCCCATTTTGTTTTGAAATTTCTTTACCGCTGCCGTACAGCCAGGGCCAAAAATGCCGTCCAAACCGTTCGGATCGCAGCACATCATCCTCAAACCTCGTTGCAAGCTTGCAACTGTTGCTCCCGTGTCGCCTTCTTTTAACAACATATTGTTTTTCTCCTTTTTGTTTTTTAGGGATATAAAAGGCGCCTGCCGGCTGCAGGAACCGTCAAAAAGAACCACCGCCCCCGCTGTGCGCGCCGCAGCAAAAGGCTCCTCTTCTTCCCCCCGTATCCCTGTTGTTCAGCCGGCATAACGCCATGGTTGTCATGCTTTCGTCTTGTTTTTCACCCAGTCAAACAGCGTGTGCACAAAATTACTCCCACGACTCATCAAAAGACCGGTACAAATCCCATCCAACAACGGTATGGCCACCGTTATGCCCACAGCCTCCAACAGCCGGGTATCGGTCGCTAGGGAGAACAAAAGCGCTATACACATTGCACCAAATTGGTTTGTATTGAAACGCCCTTTTTCCCATAGCAGCTTTACCGATTCCCAAACCGCTTCTACCAATACCGCCAGTATCAAACACCGCTCCCACATCGTTTATCCCAGTCCACTCTGTTCAGCGTGATGCTTGATCGCTTCCTCCGCTACTGTCAGCCTTCGGTCGATTCGATCTATTTCGGACACCTTTTCCTTGATGTACCGAATATCCGTTTGTATTTCCGTTATCTTGCTCACCTCTTGGTCCTTTCGGCCGCGCAGCGTGCTCAATGCTACGAAAATACCCAGCAGGATCGATCCCGTCTGCAATAGCTGTAAGATTGTTGAAACGCTCATCGATTGCAAATTTCTTCCCCCCATCGCAGCTTTTGTGTAAAGAAAAAGTCCCTGCCGCGGCAAGAACTTTGTATAGATGAATTGGGTCTGCTGTAAGGAATATTTGCCCTTTGAACCTCCCGCATCTTTCGACACTATCATGATAGCGCATCGGATCTTGAATGTTTGGAAAGTTCGCCTCTCAGTCTTTTCCCCCGTTCTTTTGACACTATCAATATAACGCTTTGTATCTTGAAAATTTGGAAAGTTGGGAATCGATTGGAAGAAAATGTCAGTTCGTTCCTTCCCTATTCCATTATGGTATAATGAAGCCCCAGGAGGAATGCTGTCATGGATTTAGCTGCGTTGTTGGAAAATCGAAAAAAGGAAAGGGGCTTTACCCCTGAAAGCTTTTGCGAGGCTGTTTTGAACGAATACGGCTATCGAGCGCATGCGCTTGCTGCTTTGATGGCCTTTGACCAAATGGACGCAGATTTAGCGACTCAATGGGCCGATGGTCTATTCGATGACACATGTTCCCTTTCTCCACAGGCACAAAACGCGCTGGAACTATTAAAAAACGAATTATAAAAGGCCGGATCTACCGGCCTTTTATTCACATGTTTTCTTTCTGCGTGGAGCTCTTTTTTTACCACACCCTCCGCAATGCTTCGATTTCGCATGATCAGATAGCTTGCCCGTATACCCATCCTTGCTATGCTCTTCATCCCTTTTGTAATCTATCGGCGTCAGCTTCCTTGGGCAAAAAATTCTGCTATCATCTTTCAATTCTTCCATCGCACATCTAAATTCTTCCTCTTTGCTTTTATCCCAAAAGCGTCCTTCCCTGTCCTTATTTGCAAAGAAATAATCTCCCGGCCTGCGTGCCTTGCATTTCTCGTGGGCAAATTCCATGATATTCCATACCTTTTCGGGCTCCTTATCCTTATGAAAATAGAAAAAATGATCCGAGTACAGCACGCAATTTCCTTTAATATCTTTTGATGCTCGCTCTATCTGTTCTTTCGTTGGATTTTCTGGCAATTCATGCTCAGATGGGATGCCCCGATAAAACCTTTGCGGCCTGTCTATAAGCCCAGCGCTTGGGTTTTCCTCCGATTTTGGTACCCCTGTATATATACAATCTGCCCTATCGGCAAACTCGCCCTTTTCATCAAAATAATGTTCTCGATTCAAAACCTCTTTGATTTTTGCCGCGTACACAATGTAAGAGGAAAAACCATCCTCCGTCTTGTCTCCATGCTTCATTCCCATCACCCAGATGTCTTCTTCCTGTGCTTTATATATTGGAGCGGAATGCCAAAGCTTATAAATATTACGTCTCATCTGCGGCTTGCAGCAAGCCAAGGTCCATATACCGTCTGCATAGCAAGGTGCAAATCCCGTGTCATGAGGCAAAATGTACGCGTAAATCTTCATCTGTATCCCTCCATCACTCAATCATAGAATTGTTGTTTATCAAAAATGCGCTGAAGAATCAGCGCATTTTTCATCTCTCCGCGTTGTATTGCTTTTCCATTTCCCAAAACCAACCAGGCATTTCCCCGCTGATCCGCATGAAGTCCCCGTTTTGGTATTCTGCTATCATTTCAAAGCCGTTTTCATTGTCATAAAACTTGGCTTCGTTGCAATACGGCAAAATGTCGATCAGCACATCGAACCGCCGGGCAAATCGCCGGCGCACATCTTCCTCCCGTATATCGTGCCCGCCCTTGGCCACACGGTTCGCAATGCGCTTTAAGCACTCCTCTGCCGAAGAAATCCCAACGTAAAACAGATGGACCTCATAACCATGCTCTTTCACCTTCCGAACCATCTTTCCTACCTGATGGCTGGAAAGCGTTGTTTCCTGGGTAAAGGAAATGCCCCTTTCACAATAGTTTGCCATCAACGCTAACGCTTGCTTTCCTGCCTGAATAGGCGCCCAGCCGTTGAGCGACGCCATTTTATCAATGTCGATGATCATGCCAAGGTCATCCCGTTCTTTTTTCAATACGCCTGTTAAGCTGGACTTTCCTGCCCCGTTGACGCCGCCGATGACCGTATATACCTTTGCCATACCAATCTTCCTCTGTTCTAAAATTCCTATACTATGTGCATTATACCATACTCCTCTGTTTGTACAAAAAAACAAAAGGCCCTTTATATAGGGCCCTTTACTCCTTTTTGTCTGGAACATACTCCATAACATCTTCTATCCTACAATGCAATATTGAACAAAGCGTATCAAGTGTATGCGTTGATACCGGCATATCCTTTTACAGTCTCTGCACCGTAGCATGGCTCATTCCCTCTTTTATCCGCAAGGTATACGTCGTTGCCCCTCTTTTCTTCATTGTCTCCCATCAGGGCGTATATCGGATCATCGCTTTCACTCCCAGCTAAAACAAAATCCCTCCACAATGAGGGATTTTATTTCGCATTTACAAATTTGTCACCCAGGCGCAGCAAGCCCTGTAAATCTTCTTTATCCATAATCTCCAGCAATTTGATCATCTTTAATATATCCTCATCATCCAACAAAACTTCCAAACGATCTGCCAGATACTCAACCGATGCTTTCCCCTTGTACGCTTTGGAGAAAAAATCTTCCAATGTTATTTGAAAATAATCACACACTCGCAAAAGGGTTCGGAACGATACCATCTTTTGCTCTGCGTTCATCGTTCCCAAATAACCGGCCTTATGGCCCAATTCCTTGCTTAGCTGGGATTCTGTCAGCCCAGGCCGGCTTAATCGCAATTCTGTGATGCGTTCCAGGACATATTTTGTTGTTTCATGTATATCCACGACAACACTCCTCGCTTACCATTCTAAAATGGGCGGCGAGATAAGCTTCGAGTTATTTTCTTTAGAAATATATCGCTTTTTGGATAAATCAAAATCCACGATTATTCGTGGATTTCGCCTTTCTTATTATGTATTTTTAATAAGGCCTTAACATCCTCTTTATCCAATGTTTCTAGAATTTTCAAAATCTCAAACATGTCCTCTTCATCTACAATTTCTTCTATTCTACGGGTAATATACTCTGCTGATGCACTCCCCTTATACGCCTCGGAAAAGAAGTCCTCCAATGTGATCTGAAAATAATCACAAACTTTCAAAAGCGTAGGAAAAGATACCATCTTTTGCTCCGCATTCATCGTACTTAAATATTTTCCCTTATGCCCCAATGCCCTACTCAACTGAGATTCTGTCAATCCTTCCCTACTCAATCTCAATTCCGTAATACGATCCAGGACATATTTTGTTACTTCATATAACTGCATTTTATCTATACTCCTACAAATTCATTCTAAATTGGCAGGTTAGATAAATTGCAAGTAATTTTTTATTGAAAAATATCGCATTTTATCCTATT
>UREB01000037.1 GCA_900546685.1 uncultured Eubacteriales bacterium
CAAAAGAAGTTAGACTAGACATAAATTACAGATCAAAATCTGAAATAATAGGCACAGCAAATAGATTAATAAATAAAAATCAAAATAGCCTGCGCCGGTACGTTTAAGAGATGTTTCAAACTGATCGATAGCGTCTTCCTTTGTTTTGCAGTTGATCCAGGCTGCGTTTTTGGTGGCAAGCTGATAGCTTTGCCGGGGATAACGCTCTACCAACGCTTGGCGGATCGCGTCTTCACTGCCCGCGTAGGCCCAGGCGGTATCAAAATAGGTAAAGCCTGCTTTTATAAAAAGATCAACCATTTGTTTTGTCTGTTCTATGTCGATGACATCGTTCTGTTGAGGCAAGCGCATCAGGCCAAAGCCCAGTTTTTTAATATCTTCACCCAAATATGACAAAAAAATCCCTCCTATCCACTCATACTTTGGCGGCAAAATCTGCCAAAGCCTGTGCCGAGGCATGATTTAACATCTGTCCGGGCAGCCATTTGGTTGTTTTGTCGCAACAAGGCTTCAAGGATTCTATGGTTTTGCCGAACCCACTGCCGCCAGAAGTGGCGAAGGGAACGATGGTTTTGTTCGAAAAATCATAGCTTTCCAAAAAGGTATGGATGATGGTGGGTGCTGTGTACCACCAAATGGGGAAGCCCAAGAAAATAACGTCATAATCGGCCATCGTGCTCAGCGTTTCAGCAATGTTAGGACGAGAATGCGGATCGTTCATTTCCACGGAGCTGCGGCTATGCGTATCCCTCCAGTTTAGATCTGCATCGGTATAGGGAACCGCGGGCCTGATTTCAAACAGATCAGCGCCAGCTACTTGGGATAGCTGCTCGGCTACCTTCTTTGTAACGCCGCTTGCAGAAAAATAAGCAACAAGTTTTTTAGACATATTTGCTCCCTCCTTATGTTAAGCTAAAATAATGCTCGTCTGTGACAGGCTCCAGCCATTGGTTTTCTGTTTGCTCCCCAGGAACCTCCACAGCGATGTGGCTGAACCAGGAATCGGCCTTGGCGCCATGCCAATGCTTTACATTGGCGGGGATGGGGATCACCATGCCTGGACAAAGGCTGATGGCTTGTTTTCCGTATTCCTGATACCAACCTTCTCCGGCCGTACAGATGAGGATCTGCCCTCCGCCGCTATTGGCGCGGTGGATATGCCAATGATTGCGGCAGCCCGGCTCAAACGTCACATTGGCAAGAAAAACAGAGCTGGCCTTAGGATCTGTCAACGGATTGAGATAGGATTGCCCGATGAAAAATTGTGCATAAGCATCGTTGGGCGATCCCAAGCCAAACACATTGTATGAATCAAATTGTTCTTTTTGTTGTATTTTCATTCTGTATCCCTCCATAAAGACTTAATTTGAATTGTTTTTTTCACATACCGCGCTATTTGAATCCGCATTGTTTTGAGAGAGCATCAGCTGATAACGCAGATAATCCAAACGATCCAACTGCTTTTCCTTCCGATGGATCTCCTCGAGAAAATCAGCCCGCCTTTTTTCCAGCATCGCCAGGCGCCGTCGAGAGGTTTCATATCTACACTGACATAGACGCATGTATTCTTGAGCCTCCTGAGAGGAAAAGCCAAGATCGTGCAGCGTTAAAAGCAGGCTGATTTGTGCTAGGTCCTGTTCGGTATAATGGTGATGAGCACTGCACTTTTGGCCATCCTTGTTGCCTGCCAGGCATCGTTCGTAGGCATCCAAAACCTTGGCGGAGACACAATAGCGCTCTGAAATTTCTTGTCTTGTCATGTGAATGCTCCTTAAAAGACGCAACCCGGCCGGAACAGTAGGTTGGCGCGGACTGCAAAAGGGCTCTTGCCCGAAAAAAATAGATGCCCGTTCTTCGGACATCTAAAGTATAATTTGTGATTGGATGCAAAGCCAATGCTTATTTTTCATCGGTTGAAATACGGTTTATGTATGCCTTGGAAAAATCCACAAAAGCGCGCAGGGCAGGCGACATCATCTGATTTTTCTTCCAGGCCAGCACCGTATGGCTCTCCAGCTTGGGAAGTAGCGGGATATACCGCAGCCCTTCATAGTGGCAGTCAAGCCGTAAGTTTAGAAAGACACCGACGCCTTGGCGTCCCATGGCGGCCAGATTATACGGAAGATTCCCGCTGGCAACGATATGCAGCTGATCGGCATCCTTGCCAAACCAATGCAAAAGCTCCTGCTTGATGAGATCACGGCGTGTAAAAAGCAGCGGCCTATCGGCCAAATCGCTGGGCGTTACCTGTTTTTTATCCGCCAAATCGGAGTGCTCGGAAACCAAAATACCCCATTCCTCGGAGATAGGGCTGCGAATAAATTCATATTTAGCGACGTCCACGGGCTCTAACAGAAACCCTAAATCCAAAAGCCCTCTTTCGATGCGCTCTTTGATATTGTCGGAATTGCCGCTGTATATTTCGTATTGGATGGCGGGATGCTGAGCCTGGAAAGCGGCCAAGATTTCTGCAAGCAAACGGCTGTTTTGGTACTCTCCGCTACCGATAGAGATTTCGCCGCTTAGCTCATCTTCCTGTTTTAGCTCTTGCTTGGTTTTTTCTGCCAAAGAGACAAGTTCTTGTGCGCGCCGTTTCAAAAGCAAGCCTTGCTCGGTTAAAGTGATGTTATGGCTGTTTCTGGTAAACAGTTTGACCCCAAGCTCTGCCTCAAGCTGCATCATTTGGCGAGAAAGAGTAGGTTGCGTAACATGGAGCAAAGCAGCAGCCTTGGTAATGTTTTCCTCTCTGGCAATGGTTAGAAAGTAGCTTAATACCCGAAGTTCCAAAAAAGCACCTCCTATCTAGTACACCACATTTAGCGGCCCATTTCAATAAGGAAAACCGTATAAAAATCATAGCTGTGGAAAATCACGAGGCTGTGTACAAAGAGATGCACACAGCCTTGTATGTAGAGCATTTCAGCGGCACAGGATTCGGTCTAGCCTTGCACCCAGGCGGCTGAGTATTTCGTTGGAAATGGTGCCTGCGCTTTCAGCCAGATCGCCCGCAGAGAGGGTAAGCGTGCCGGATGTGCCGATGAGTACGGCTGTATCTCCTGCACAGACGCCGGGAATATCCGTTACGTCTATGATGGTTTGGTCCATACATATTTTACCAAGAATCGGCGCTTTTTGTCCGCGAAGCAGTACATACCCGTGGCCATCGGATAGGCTGCGCGGTAGCCCATCCGCATACCCGATGGAGAGGGTCGCGATTTTCATGGGATGATCCGCTGTACAGGAAAGACCATAGCCGACAGCTTCCTGTGTATACAGCGGCTTTACCGTGGCGACGCGTGCCTTGAGCGATAAAACCGGCCGCAACT
The DNA here is from genome assembly GCA_900546685.1 of uncultured Eubacteriales bacterium. Lineage (GTDB taxonomy): Bacteria > Bacillota > Clostridia > Christensenellales > QAND01 > UMGS1975. The sequence continues at coordinate 3,327 of UREB01000037.1, forward strand.
GACGTGCCCAAGCGTCAGTATCCGCCCGCGTGCTCAATATGCCATATAATGCAATGCCGATACGCGCATAATCTCCCCCCAACTCCGGATAGTTCAACACTCCATAGCTTGCCAGAAGATGGGTGCGCGGGCAGGGCACGCCGCGCTTTTTCAATTCACGGAGCACGGCTTGGAAAGCCATGGACTGTACCTTGGTGAAGGCTTTATTGCGGGGGGAAAGAGATTCGTCGGCGGATAGATGTGTAAAGATGCCGTCAATTTGTAAATGCTTTAGGGCAAAGAGCAATGCGATTTGGTCGATGTTTTCGCTGCGTTCTCCCAAGCGATGCATGCCGGTATCTATGCCGATATGAACACGAAGCTTCTTTCCATAAGTGGATAGAGCCTTTGCGTATTGGCTGTCTACTACGGTTTGGGAAAGCCGGTAGCGCCGCAAAAGAAAAGCTTGCGAAGGATGCGTATATCCAAGAATCAAAATCTCCCCAGCAATTCCATTTTTGCGAAGCTCTATCCCCTCACTAAGGCTGGCGACGCAGAAATGACGCACGCCCAAGCGATATAGCTCTTTACAGACAGGTACGGCTCCATGCCCATAGGCGTTGGCTTTCACAGCGGGCATCAGTTTGCAGGAGCGGGGCAGGCGGCTTTGCAAAAAGGCGATGTTGTGAGCCAAGGCCTGGCTGTCCAGCTCGATCCAGGCCCGCCCTTTGGGAGAATAGCGCTGGGGCCGCGGAAGAATCAATGCAAGGACATACGCAGCGCCAAAGGATACAGCGGAAACGGCCAAAAATTGAGCTAGGCTTTGATCTACCAGCCAGGGAAGCAAATGCAGTGCTTTTGCTACCGCTCTGATAAGCACGATGACAGCCGGATGCAGGATATAGACCCAAGTGGCGGCAGTGCGGGCCCTTTGGCAGGATGGCCGCTGCCAGGATAGCACAAGATGATAAAGATAAAGCATCGTGGGTAGCAGGAAAAGATACATGCTGTCATGCCGCGGCCAGCCCAGATGACGAAGGATAAAGGCTTCGCCTGCCATGCCAGCAAACGAGAGACAAAGTCCGATAATGGCTTTGGGCCGCTCCAGGGTTTTTCTTTGAGAAAGCCATGCGCCCAAGATAAGAAAGATAGGCGCAAAGAACAGGCCATTGCGCGTATAGGAAAACACCTGAAAACCACCCTGATAGAAAGCATCCAGCACAGGGATAGACCGAGCCAAACCGTAGTAGCTGTCTCCCATCAGGCCGATTAAATAGAGGAAGAGGGCTATGGCAAGGGAATTGCGCAGGCTTAGCTTTCGGCTCATGAGATAGACAAGGCAGAGGCCGAGCAAACAGGCAGGAAAATACCAAAGATGGTAAAAGGTGCCGTCGAACAACAACAGACGCAAAGCGCTGCCCAAGGAAAGTGCCTCGTAATGGCCGCCATACAAACCGATGGGTACATACAGCGCAATGGCCACGAGATAAAGCAGAGAAAGCTTTGTTAAAGATTTAGTGAGGGCGGCCCGGCCGTTTGTATCTCGATAAAAGCGGGAAACGACAAACTGCCCAGTTACCATGAAGAAGAACGGGACGGCGACCCTGGCTAAAACGCGGGTTAAAAAGAAATCTGCGTTAGCGCTAAAACAGGTAAGGGGCGACGTATGGATGGCAATTACGAGAAAAGCGGCTACCAGGCGAAATGCATCAAGTCCCCCATAGTTTTGTCTTGTTTGCATGGGTATGTCTCCATTCTGTTAAGATAAATCCATCCGTATTGTTGCCGGAGATGCTGTATGGGATCGTGTTATCGACTTCTAGGCAGGTATAAGCGCCTTTGCATGGCAGATACGAAACCACCACATCCTGCCCACCCCAAAGGATGGGGTAAGCGGATTGTCCATAACGATACTGCTTGATAAAAGAAAGATATTCTTCAAGGACCAGATGATTTTGCACCATGATTTTGGCATGTGGAACCCCAACATAACGAAAATGCCAGGGTTCATGGGCGATGCCGGTAAGGTGTTCTTTTCCGGCTGGATAGCGCTCCACAAATCCATAGTCTGCCGCTTTGTCACGAAAGATCTGGCAAATGCCGCTATATGGAAACGCGGGACGAATAAAATCAATGTGCGCCTGTTTTTGCCCAAGATCTATGGCAAGACCGGTTTGGTGCTCACTATGGCCGGGCAGGGCCACATACTTTTGCGTAAAATCCAGGCCGCTATCCCGGACGGAATCATCCCATATCTGCTGCTGCTCGGCGTGCGCCCGCCAGCCGCTGACCGGCACAATGTGTTGCCATCCATGGAAAGAATCCATCAAATTGGAAAGAAGGACGGCGGCTCGGCGCTGCATCTGGATGGTAGGATAGCTTTCCAGCACAGGAACCAGGGACGTTTGCGCATCTTCACGATAGCCTGCCGCTGCATTTACCAAGATGAGGCTGCCGGTATGGATTTCTTTTTGTAGAAGGGTCAATGTTTTCATTGTGCCACCGCCTGTTCGATGATACGATCCAACACATCCGCAAGGGAATAGCCGGCCGCCTTCATCATGCCGGGATAACGGCTGTGTTCGGTAAAGCCGGGAATGGTGTTGACCTCATTGAATACGAGCTGTCCTGACGGTGTTAAGAATAAATCCACCCGGGCAAACCCTGCGCAGCCAAGCGCGCGGTAAATCCGTTTGGCCGTCTGCTTGATTTCCTCGGCTTTGGCGTCGCTGATGCGTGCAGGCACATGGATGGCGGAGGAGTGTAGCGTGTACTTTTCAGTAAAGTTAAAAAATCCTTTGGAAAGCTCGATTTCGTCTATCGCTCCGGTCAAAAGGGTTTCCGTGCCCAATACAGCGCAGCCCACTTCAATGCCTTGAATGTTTTCCTCAAGAATGACCTGGTTATCATAAAGAAAAGCACCATCGATGGCCTTGGAGAGCTGATCTGGGGACTCCACCCGCGTGATACCAAAGGAAGATCCGGCTTTTACCGGTTTTACATACATTGGGTACCCAACCTTTTCGGCAAAAGCCACGGCCTGCTGCAATGTGTAGCCCGATTCCAGAACAAGCCCCTGGGGCACGCGCACGCCTGCCAGGGAGACCAATTTATGGGAACGGTCTTTGTCCATACAAAGGGCAGAGGCCAATACGCCGCAGCCTGCCAGCGCGATCCCAGACAACGCGATGGCGCCCTGAATGGTGCCATCCTCCCCATTTTTGCCATGAAGGACGGGAAACGCGACATCGACTGGCAAGGAGGATATGCCGGTGGTTTCAAATACATACAGCTTGCGCGCACCACGGTCCAGAGAAAGCATAGCGGGAATACAGTCTTCGCACCTAAGCCAGGTATCGTCCAGCAGATGCTCCGGGCTGCCGGTATAGTAGTACCAGCTGCCGTCTTTAGAGATGCCGATGGGGAGGATGTTGTATTTGTGCCGATCCAGATGGCTTAGCACTGCATGCGCCGAAGTAAGGGATACGCTGTATTCTGGAGAACAGCCGCCAAAAAACACGGCTACATTTTTCTGTTTCATTGGTTTATCCTTTCTCTGCTATGTTGATGTTTGATGACAGGGGATAGCCGATACGGCATTTATTTTGGTAGAGCCTGCGGCTTTCAACGGGTTGTCCGGAGCCTCGGTCTATGCGTGTCTGGATGACATCGGCCAGCTGAATAATCTCTTTGTCTTGGCGTATATACGAGATTTTGCCGTTTTGAATCTGATACAAACAGGCGTCCTCTTCCGAACACAAGAGGCGGCCGAAAAGGTGGTGGCTGTCAAACGAAAGGAGGATCTGATAGGTACGATTGGTATCGTTTTTTACCTTTAGATCCAGCCAGCCTTCTGAAATGGTGGCGTCTACGCCGGTGGGCAGGTTGCTAGGCGGATCGGGGAAATCCTTGCTGGCATGGCCATGCCGCTCTACAATGGTCAGCGGCGTATGCAGAAACAGCCAAAACAGCAGATTGGAAATTTGGCACATGCCCCCACCCGGCGCTGTCGTTAGATGCCCGTTGACAACGGTTAGCCCCTCTTTATACGGTGTGTGGCGGTCTGCATATCGGATGGCTTGGCTAAAGGAAAAAGTTTCTCCCGGCCGAATCAATAGGCCGTTGAGTTCTTTGGCGGCTAGCTTCAAGTTGAATACCTTGTTTTCCTGATAGACCATATCAAACCCGGTTTCTGTGTTGTATAGCTGGCTGGAATCCTCAAAGGCCACATACGGGAGGGCGCCTTCCAAACGAGCCTTGCAATAGGTGTTTTTATCCAGGCACATGCCAAGATAAAAACAGAACTTGCGCTGCTTGGTGCGCAGGGGGATCAAAAAGGGGAAGAGTTCTGTGGCTCTTTTGCGTTTCATGGATGTTCCTTTCCGGGATTAAAAATGCCCTGTCTTGATACTGAAAATGTACCAAAACAGGGCATTGTATATTTATAGGCTTTGTTTCAAAACGATGATGATTTTCTGTCCAAATTCATACGATTTTCTGACAATCCAACGGAAGCCGGACGGTAAAGGCAATGCTTTCATTTTCGCTTGCGGCATGGATGGTGCCATGATGCAGCTCTACGATCTCTTTGGAGATGGCAAGCCCTAGCCCCGCGCCGCCTGTGGAAGAGGATCTAGACGAATCCAATCGAAAAAACTGCTCGAATATACGGCCCAGCTTATCTGGCGGTATGGTGCGGCCATGATTTTTCACTACGATTTGCACACTCTCTGCCTGTGCGGACATGGCAAGGGAAATCGCACTGTTTTCATAGCTGTAATTGATTGCGTTGCGGATGAGATTATCCAATACGCGTTCCAGCTTGTCTGGATCGCATATAAGCTCTACGCCGGGCGCCAGATCCGTTTGCCAAAAAAGCCCTTTTTCCGCCAAGATAGGGGTAAATTCGCTGACGATCTGGGAAAGCATACGCGTAAGGTCGATGCGTTCCAACTCCAGCGTTAGAGCGGTTAAGTTAAAACGCGTAATATCGAAAAACTCGTTGACGAGATCCTCCAGCCGCAGCGCTTTATCCAACGCGATGCCAGTGTAGCGGGCGCGCAGCTCGGCGGAGATCTGCGGCTCATCCTGAAGAAGCGTTAAATATCCGATCACGCTGGTCAGAGGCGTTTTCAGATCATGCGCTAGATACACGATGAGATCATTTTTGCGCTGCTCGGCTTCTTTGGCCATCGCTTCGTTGCGGATGGCTTGCTCACGGAATAAATTGAGCTCATCCTGCACGTTTTTCATGGACTCCGGCAGCACAATGGGCTCATTTCGATTGTTTACAAGCTGGCCCGAAGCGGCTACAACCTGATCCAAATACCGAAGCGGCTTGGACATAAAATAGTAGGTGATGATGGTCCACCCCACCAGGCAGACCACGCCGCCAACCAAAAGAATATAATCCCGGATCCAGGACAATAGCTGATAAAGGGGATCATAGGGCTGCCATATGACCGATGCGCATAGCTGCCACCCGAGCAGCACCACTACACAAAGGCCGACGACAAATCCAATGAGAGAAAGAAAATATTGAAACAATACATGCCTTGTGATACGGCTGCGGTACGGATGATTTGTTTTGGTATTGCGTTCACTCAATGGTATAGCCCACCCCCCATACCGTTTTGACATACTTGGGCTTTCTAGCAGGCTCATGCATCTTCTCCCGCAGCCTAGCGATGTGTGCCATCACGGTATTGTTATTGTCCAAATATCTTTCCCCCCAAACCGATTCAAACAGCTCTTCAGAAGAAACTACATTGCCTTTTCGTTCGCAAAGATACCAAAGGATGCTAAATTCCAGTGGCGTTAGGCTCAATTCTTTTCCATTTAGAGAGCATTTATGGCTGCTTTTTGAAATGTGAAGGCCACGGATATCGATTTCATCTGGGATTTTGTCCTGGTCTGCCGGCGCATTGTTATACCGGGTATATCGGCGCAGCTGCGTTTTCACGCGCGCAATGAGCTCCAATGGATTGAAGGGCTTTGTGATATAGTCGTCGGCGCCAAGGGTTAGCCCTGTGATCTTATCCATATCCTCCACCTTGGCAGTGAGCATGATGATGGGAAAAAGATGCGTTTCTCGAATCTTTTGGCACAGCGCAAAACCATCCATATCCGGCAGCATTACATCTAGAATAACAAGACTCAACGCTTGTGTTTCAATACAGGATAGGGCCTCTGCCGCCGTATAAAATTTGTATACATGATATCCTTCGTTTGTCAGATAAACCTCCACCAGATCCGCGATGGATTTTTCATCGTCTACAATTAAAATGTTTTCCGCCATAGCTGAATGTTCCTTTATCAAATGGTTTGCGGCATACATAAGTCGAAGACCGCAAATTCTATTGTAACATATGTAACGGACAAATACCTCCTGGGAAATGGTATGCAAGGGAGAAGGGCGAAAAACGGATAGGGAAAGGCGTAGAAGGAGGAGGAAATCTGCATTGCGTTTGAAGATTTTTTGTCGGCGTGGGGTGGCCAGTTTGTATGATGTAGTTTTTCATCATAGGATTTTCCGGCTCTGTTCAATGAAGCATTTGGCGCCGTTGTCTAAAGAAGGGGATGCTTTTACAGAGAATTTATGCCTTATATGAAACGAGAACCCTTGCAAACACGCATCGGCAACTGGAGAAGTTGCCGACAGAGCAAGAAAACAAGCTTTATGGGCAGCGGTATAAAAAGCAGAAAACGGAAATCCTATCGAGAGAGGACGTAGAGAAAGGATATGAAAATATTATAAAATTTTATAAAAATTTACTTAACAACATAAAACATCAAATTATAATGATACGATAATGTATTTTTGAAAGACGATGCCAATGCTTCCAGCGATTCATAGGAAATGCGGCGTATAGTTTTGCAAGACCTCGTCAATACTGAATACGAAATATCATTTGATAGAGGTGACAGGAAATGGACACGTTTGCATTGCTAATTACCATCATCGGCGGCATCAACTGGCTGCTGGTAGGGTTGGCGCAGTTTGACCTCGTCGCATGGATTTGCGGCGGTCCGGCGACGATTGCAGCGCGCATTATATACACCATTGTGGGCTTGTGCAGCCTTTGGTGTATTAAGCTGTTGTTCAACCGTACGCCGAAAGGAACGATTACGCACAACTAAGGCAAAAGGCAGGAATCAATCCTGCCTTTTGTCTTTTTGCGGTTGTTTGTGCTTTTTCAGCGAAGAGGCCAAAAAAGCTGCCCCAATCAAAGCGCCGCAAGAGCCGGCGATGATGTCGGTCATGGTATCGGTTAACGAACCGCCCTGTGCCTGCAAATGGAAAAATGTATCCCCACAGAATTCATACACCTCCCAAAGGCCTGCGGCGGCAATGGCCAGGAAGAGGGAAAATAAAACGGGCAGCAGCACAGCCCTAGAGTCAATCTCATAGCGACGCACGAGCGCAGTATATAGAAGATAGCCCACCAGGATCAAAAGAATGCCGCTGGAAAAATGCAGGAGCAGATCGTAAAAAGAGATGGCATGATAGCCTCCCAGCATAGAGCCGAAATATTGGGCCATGACGGTAAAGAAAGAAAAAATAGCGTAGTATAACGGTTTTAGATTGCGTAAAAACAAAATAAAGAGAAGCGCGGTGCCTGCTGTCATTCCATAATAATAGAAAGCGATAGGCGTTTCCCATGTGAAGGAAATCGCATAGGTGATGGTATAGACGATCAACAGCAAGACTGAAAGAAGCGTATTTTGTTTGGATGCCTTCATAGAAACCTCCGGCAAGAGCATAATTTTTAACGATTTTCTTAAATTCAACCAGAAAAGCGGTTAGTCGCTTTTTATGACCTTTTTCTGTTGATATTCTTTATACAGCTTGGAAACCAGCCCACTGAGAGCCAAGAGGGCCAACAGGTTCGGGATCACCATCAAACCATTGAATAAATCGCTCAATGCCCAGACAAGATCTACCTTTAGCATGGAACCAACCATGATGAAGATCAAGACGATAGCGGAATACAATTTCACGGCTTTTGCGCCAAACAAATATTTGATATTGGTTTGGCCGAAAAAGTACCAGCCCACAATGGTGGAAAATGCAAAGAAGAACATGCATAGCGCCACAAAAATATCACCGAAGTGCCCGAACACAGAGGAAAAGGCGACCTGTGCCAATTTTGAACCTGTTTCTCCGGACGATAGCGCGCCGGTAGTTAAAAACGTAAGCGCCGTTAACGTGAGCACAACAAACGT
>UREB01000038.1 GCA_900546685.1 uncultured Eubacteriales bacterium
AAGGTGCCAATTCCTGCGGGCGGCATGCCCGGAAGATGAGGCGCGGATACAAAAATAAGCCCCGCGCCGCGGGGTTCTTTTTATACCCCTGCAAACCATGAGGAGGGAAAAAAGTGGACAGAAGATACTTTACGTCTGAATCCGTGACAGAGGGACATCCGGACAAGCTTTGCGACCAGGTATCTGATGCGGTGGTGGATGAGATTTTACGGCATGACCCGGCCGCGCGCGTGGCTTGTGAGTGTACAGCTAGCACGGGACTACTGAATATTTTCGGGGAGATTACGACCAGTTGCTATGTGGATCTACAAAAGGTAGCGCGGGATACGGTGCGCGGCATTGGGTATACGCGGGGCAAATATGGGTTTGATGCGGATACCTGCGCGGTGGTGGTCAGCATAGACGAGCAATCGCCAGATATTGCGATGGGCGTGGACAGCGCGCTGGAAACGAGGGCCCAGGGCGGCTTGGATATCGGCGCCGGCGACCAGGGGCTGATGTTTGGCTTTGCCTGCAACCAGACTGAGCAGTTTATGCCGCTGCCCATCGAATTGGCGCATGCGCTGACGCGCAGAATGAGCCAGGCACGCAAAAGCGGGGAGGTACCGTATATGCGCCCGGATGGCAAGAGCCAGGTTACCGTAGAATATGTAGATGGCGTGCCGACACGGGTGGATACAGTTGTTATTTCCACCCAGCATGATCCGGAGGCCACGCATGCCCAGATCGAAAAGGATATGATGGAAAAAGTGATAGCCAAGGTGATTCCGCAGCGCCTTTTGGATGACGAAACAAAATATTATATCAACCCAACAGGGAGATTTGTCATCGGAGGCCCTCATGGGGATGCGGGCTTGACGGGCCGAAAGATCATCGTAGATACCTATGGCGGATACGCGCGCCATGGCGGCGGCGCTTTTTCCGGTAAAGACCCGACCAAGGTGGATCGCAGCGCCAGCTATGCGGCGCGATATGCGGCGAAAAACATTGTGGCGGCTGGCTTGGCAGAGGAATGCGAACTGCAGCTGGCCTATGCCATTGGCGTGGCACATCCTGTTTCGGTTCGTATCGATACGCGCGGCACGGCCAAGGCAAAGGAAACGGACATTGAAAATGCGCTGTGCCAGGTGATGGATTTCCGTCCGCAGGCCATCATTGAAAGGTTGGGGCTGCGCCGCCCGCTGTATAGACAGATCGCTGCTTATGGCCATTTCGGCCGTCCGGATCTGGATCTGCCTTGGGAGAAATTGGATCTGATGGAGGATTTGAAGAAAAAGCTTTGATGGAATACGGGCAGGAGAAAATCATGCTGGAGGGCATGGTCACGCAGATCGTCTACCGTAACGAGGCCAACGGCTATACCGTCATGGAGCTTATGACAGACGACGGAGAAGAATTGACCGCGGTAGGGTACAGCCCCATGCTGGGCCAGGGAGAACGGGTGCAGCTAGAGGGTGTGTTTACCATGCATAGAGAATACGGCCGCCAATTTCAGGCGGCCGTTTGCCGTCCTATGCTGCCGGAAACAACGGAAGAATTGGAGCGTTTTTTGGCCAGCGGGCTGATAAAGGGCTGTGGGCCGGCCACGGCGCGTGCCATAATCCAGACCTTTGGCGATGAGGCGGGAGATATTTTAACCTTTGCCCCCAACCAACTGGTCAGGGTGCCGGGCATCGGGCCGGTTACAGCGGCCAAGATTGGATCTTCGTATGCGGAAAACATGCAGCTACGGCAGGTGATTGCAGGACTTTCGGAATATGGGATCACGGTATCGCAGGCCATTCGCATTGCAGCGGAATACGGAGAGGACGCTGTTTCAAGGGTAAAAGAGAATCCGTATCGGCTGTCGGATGATATTTTCGGCATCGGCTTTAAGACGGCGGACGCCATTGCACAGAAGATGGGCATTGAGGCGGATGCGCCGTTTCGTATGGAGGCGGGGCTGCGGCATACGTTGCAGCTGGCGTCCGGAGAAGGGCATATGTTTTTACCGAGCGAGATTTTAATTCCCTTTACTGCCAAGCAGCTACACACAGATGTGGAACGGGTACAGCGAGCTGCGGTGCGCATGCTGCAAACTGGCGTATTGAAGCTGGGCGAGGGGAAAAACGAGCCGGTATATCTGGCTGGCTATTACCGTGCTGAGCAGGAATGCGCGATGCTGCTCAAACAGCTTTGCCAAGCGGAATTGGCGCCGCTTAGGACAGAGGTAGCAGATGGCATAGAACGCCGGCAAAAAAGCAGCGGCATACGACTGGCAACACAGCAAAGGGCAGCGATAGAAACGGCGGTGGCGTCGCCGGTTTCCATCATCACCGGCGGGCCGGGCACGGGAAAAACCACCATTGTTCAGTTCGTTTTGTCCTTATTTGAGCAGGTAGGGCTGGAAGTAGCGCTCTGTGCACCTACCGGCCGCGCGGCCAAACGCATGGAGCAGGCTACGGGCTGTGCGGCGCATACCATACACCGCCTACTGGAATATGGCCGGGGTGAGGAGAACGAAGAGATTTATGGCAAGGATCAGGACCATCCACTGGAGGTAGAGGCCGTAATCGTAGATGAGATGTCAATGGTGGATACCTTTTTGCTGATGCATTTGCTGCGGGCAATCCCGCAAGGGACGCGGGTGGTATTCATCGGAGACGCCGACCAGCTGCCTTCCGTGGGCCCTGGCCATGTGCTGCATGACCTTATCCAATGCGGCCGCTTTCCTGTTACGGCGCTGGATACCATCTTTAGACAGGGAGAGGGAAGCGCCATCTCCCTCAATGCCAGGCGCATCAATCGAGGGGAGATGCCGGTCCCGGGGCAGGGGTTTGAACTGTGGCAGGCGGAAAACCCGGGGCAAGTCTGGCATCACCTGCAGCAGCTATGCGCACAAGGGGATTGGCAGGTGATTACGCCGATGAAAAAAGGGGAGAGCGGTGTGATTTCGCTCAATGGCAAACTGCAGGGGCTTATCAATCCGGCGGGGCGCAGAAAGGCAGAGTTTGCCCGTTTTGGGCAGACCTTCCGCGTGGGTGATCAAGTCATGCAGATCCGCAACGACTACAACCAGCCCTGGACGCGCGACAGGGGAGAGGAGCTGGAACGGGGAAAAGGCGTATTCAATGGAGAACTCGGGGTCATTACCTCCATTCAATTGGAGGCGGAAATGTTTACCGTGCAGTTTGATGACGACAGGGTATCGGAATATGATTTTGCCCAGGCGGACGAAGTGACCCTTTCCTATGCCATCAGCATCCATAAATCGCAGGGCAGCGAGTTTGATAGGGTCGCCATTGCGCTTTTGGGCGGTACGCCGATGCTGTATAACCGAAACCTTTTGTATACAGCGGTAACAAGGGCGAAAAAGCATGTCATATTGATTGGGCGAAAAGGTGTGATCCAGCAAATGATTGCCAACAATAAAACAAAGCAGCGATACAGCGGGCTGGCGCTGATGCTGGGGCAGGACGGAACGGCGCCATGAAAATATTAACGGCAATGGGAAAGGGGCTGAAATCTTTGTTTTTGCCAGAACTGTGCCGGTGCGCCGTATGCGGCGAGGAACGAGAGATGGTAGAGAATACAGGCTTTTGCCAGCGCTGCTGGGCCGAGTTGCCGCATCGGGAAGAGCCGTTGACGATCAAGGAATCCCTCGCTGTGATATCTCCGTTTTCTTATACTGGAACAGCGGAGGAAATGGTAAAAGGCCTAAAATTTCACAACCAAAGATATCTGGCTGAGGCACTGGGCTGTGTTATGGCACAGGCATGCCGCCAGAGAGGGCTGGAGGCGGAGGTGCTGGTGCCTGTACCGCTGGGCAAAGCTAGGCTGCGTGAACGCGGCTATAACCAAGCGGCGTTGTTGGCAGAGGGCATGGCAGCTTGGATGGATGCTGATGTGCAGCCGGATTGGCTGCGGCGTATACGGCATACCGAGCAGCAGGCGCTGTTGGGCGCTTTACAGAGAAGAGCCAACGTATATGGTGCGTTTGAAGCAGAAGCGGCAGTGGAAGGAAAGCGTATCTGCCTGGTGGACGATGTGGTTACAACAGGCTGTACGGTAAGAGCATGCGCGGATGCATTAGAGGCAAAAGGCGCCAGCGTATGGGTATGCACGGTGTGCCAAGCATAAAGAAATGAAAAGAATCTTGGCGAAAAATCGATAGGAACAAATAAATTCCTTACAAACAGAGAGGAAATTAAAAATATCTGTTGCTTTTTGGATGGTTCTCCACTACAATGAGGGTACAATAATGGTTGGACGAACTCGGGTCTGTGGTTGAAAATCGATGCCAGCTGCGGGCGAAGCGATCCACGTAAGCCGCTCAAAGAGCGGTGATCATGGGGCAGTTTAGAGGTAAGACCGGCCAGGCACTTGCTTTGTAGGAAAGACAAACTTCGGTTGGGCATCCGTCAAATGTAAGATTCCTGAGAGGGGTAGTAGTGGGGAGGCAAAGGCCTTAGGAGCGAACCTTCCAGCCGGCGGATGTGGGGACAAAGACCAGGTCAGCCGATGCTGTTCGACTGTTGTTAAAAAATCAAAGCGAGGGAAAAAAATGTACCAGGACAAGACGCTTGTGTGCCGCGACTGCGGACAGGAATTTGTATTTACCGCTGGAGAACAAGAATTTTTCGCAGAAAAAGGATTCTTGAATGATCCTGTTCGGTGTCGTGAATGCAGGGCTGCAAAGAAAAATGCGCACCGCGAAAAAGTAAGCTATCGCACCGTTTGCGCAAAATGCGGCGCGGAGACGGAAGTACCCTTTATCCCGAAAAACGACAAACCGGTCTATTGCAGTGAATGCTTTGCACAGATGCGCAATCAGTAACCCCTGTACCCAAAGCCCGCAGCATGCGGGCTTTTTTGTAGAATTTTTCTCTGATTTTGTTGGCCCTTTGCCACAGCGGCGCTGTATTTGCCATGGGTTGCGTGGTATACTATATATGAACGTTATGTGAACGTTGAAAGGAGTGAAATAGATGCGTATTTCGATCAACGGAAAGGGTATGGAAGTCTCGGATTATTTGCGGGACGTGATCACAAAACGTGTGGACAAATTGGATAAGTATTTCCGGAAAGATACGGAGGCCAAGGTGATGCTGTCCATGCTGCGGGGCCGCCAGGTCGTGGAGATCACAGTGATTTTTGGGGGCGGTTTGTTACGCAGCGAGGAGGCGACCGGTGATGTATATGCTTCGCTGGATAACGCCTGTAAAAAGCTGGAACGCCAAATCGTAAAGCATAGGACGCGGTGGGAGCGCCATCTGCGGGATGGGGCGCTCAAGGAGATGGAGCCCCAGTTTTTAACGGCGGATGAAACCCTGGCAGCACAAGAGGAGGCACAGCCTACGATCGTGCGCACAAAGAGCATTCCGATGAAGCCCATGATGAAGGAAGAAGCGGCGCTTCAGATGGATATGCTAGGGCATTCCTTCTTTGTCTTTGAGGATGGCGAGACAGGAGAGATCAATGTGATCTACAAGCGCAAGGATGGTAACTATGGGCTGATTGAAACTTCCAGATAGCCCGATGCTTATAGAGCCGGCAGCCGCCGGCTCTTTTTATCGGCCAAGGGATATTTCCCGGGCAGAGGCTGGTTCGGGCGGTAAAAAGGGAGAAAAGGGCCTTTTTCCCCGAGAGTTAACGGCAATTTCATTGCTTGGCCGAAAAAATGATGATACAATGGACGATGACCAATTTTAGGAAAAAGCAAATAAGGAGGGCTAGGGGTGTCCTTTTTCAAAAAAATATTGGGCAATGACCCAATCAAACCGTTGAATAAGATAGCGGACCAGGTAGAAGCACTGGAACAAAGCTATGCGAAATTGACGGATGAGGAGCTGCGGGGGAAAACGCAGCAATTCAAAGACAGATTAAAACAGGGAGAAACGCTGGACGATCTTTTGCCGGAAGCGTTTGCTGCTGTCCGAGAAGCCAGTGTGCGGACCACCGGCATGAAGCATTTCCGCGTACAGGTTTTGGGTGGTATTGTGCTACATCAAGGCCGCATTGCTGAAATGCGTACCGGCGAGGGCAAAACGCTGGTTGCGACGCTGCCGGCTTACTTAAACGCGCTGGAAGGTAAAGGCGTGCACATCGTTACAGTCAATGATTACCTGGCAAAGCGCGACAGCGAGTGGATGGGGAAGATCTACCGCTTTTTGGGCATGAGCGTAGGGCTTATCGTTCATGATATGGACGCCAATGAACGCAGGGCCAATTATGCGTGCGATATTACTTACGGCACAAACAACGAATATGGATTTGACTATCTGCGGGATAATATGGTGATTTACAAAGAGCAGATGGTGCAACGCCCGCTGCATTATGCCATCGTCGACGAGGTGGATTCCATTCTCATCGACGAAGCCAGGACGCCGCTGATTATTTCCGGCCGCGGAGATAAATCCACGGAGATGTATACCCGTGCAGACCGATTCGTGCAGCGGCTAAAAGCAGAAGACGACTATACCGTGGATGAAAAGATGAAGGCGGTAACGCTGACGGAAGAAGGGGTGCGCAAGGCCGAGCAGGCGTTCCATGTGGACAACCTTTCCGACATAGACAACACGGAGCTCAACCACCATATCAACCAAGCATTGAAGGCCCATGTGCTGTTTAAGCGCGATGTGGACTATGTTGTGCAGGAAGGGCAGGTTATCATCGTAGACGAGTTTACCGGACGACTGATGATCGGGCGCCGGTACAGCGAGGGCCTGCACCAGGCGATTGAGGCCAAAGAAGGCGTGAAGGTGCAAAATGAAAGCAAGACGCTGGCGACCATCACGTTCCAGAATTATTTCCGCATGTACAAAAAGCTTAGCGGTATGACGGGCACGGCCAAAACAGAGGAAGAGGAATTCCAGGGAATCTACGGGTTGGATGTCGTGAGTATTCCGACGCATAAGCCGATGATCCGCAAAGATGAAAACGACGTTGTATTCTCTACCATAGACGGTAAGATGCGGGCTGTGGTGGATGAGATCGTTGAGGTACACGAGAGCGGGCGCCCCATCCTGGTAGGTACCGTTTCGGTAGAAAAAAGCGAGCTGCTTTCTAGCATGCTGAAAAAACGAGGCGTAAAGCATGAGGTGCTGAACGCGAAAAACCATGCAAAGGAAGCAGAAATCGTGGCGCAGGCTGGCAAGTACGGCGCGGTGACGATTGCCACCAACATGGCGGGCCGTGGTACCGATATTATCTTGGGAGGCAATCCGGAATTTTTAGCAAGAAGAGAGATGCGCCGCCTCAAATACGAGGATGAAAGGATAGAGGATGCCGTATCCCATGCAGATACGCAGGATGAAGAAATTTTAAAGGCACGTGAAAAATATCAGGAGCTGTATGATAAATTTAATAAGGTATGCCAAGAGGAGCATGCCAAGGTTGTGGAAGCGGGCGGCCTGCACATCATCGGTACAGAACGGCATGAATCCCGTCGGATTGACAACCAGCTGCGCGGCCGCGCCGGGCGTCAGGGCGACCCTGGCTCGTCTCGATTCTATGTAGCGCTGGAGGACGACTTGATGCGCCTATTCGGCTCTGAACGCATACAGGGGCTGATGGAGCGGCTGAATCCTGGCGACGAGGTGCCGATGGATGTAAAGATGCTGTCCAAACAGATCGAATCGGCGCAGCGCCGCATTGAATCGCGCAACTTTGAAATTCGTAAGCATGTTTTGCAATATGACGATGTGATGAATCAGCAGCGTGAAATCATCTATGCACAGCGGCGCGCCGTGCTCATGGGCGAGGATATGAAGGCCAACATCCAGGAGATGCAGGATACGCTGGTGCAGCGGGCTGTGGATATTTACTGCCAGGAGAACGTGCTGCCGGAAGAATGGGATCTGGACGGCCTGCAGGCCTACTTTGCTAGGCTGTGCCTGCCGCAAGGCGTGCGCATCGTACAAGACGGGGAAAACATTGATCGTTTGACGCGTAAAGACCTGACAAAGCGCATTACCGATTTGGTACACCAGGCGTATGAACAGAGGGAAGAGAAAATCGCCGAGTCCAATGTGGATATGCGGGAAATTGAGCGCGTGGTTTTGCTGCGCTGCGTAGATGACCATTGGATGGATCATATCGATGAGATGGATCAGCTGCGGCAAGGCATCGGTTTGCGTGCCTATGGCCAAAGGGATCCCGTCGTGGAATATAAATTTGAAGGCTACGATATGTTTGAAAATATGACGCATGGCATTCAAGAGGATACGCTGATGATGCTGTTCCACTTGAATATACAGTCTGCGCCGGAACGCAAGCAGGTAGCAAAGGAAGCCAATGCTACGGTGGAAAACGCCGATCAATCCTGGAAGGGTAAAAGCAAAGAGCCCGCCAAGGCAAAGCCGCAGGTAGGGCGTAACGATCCCTGCCCGTGTGGAAGCGGCAAAAAATACAAAAACTGTTGTGGCAAAAACGCGTAGGAGGAGAGAATTTTGATTCAACTGGATCAATGCAAATCCCGTCTGGAACAGATGATGGAAGTGCTTCAAAAGGCAGGTGAGTCCCTTTGACCTCCCCAAGCTGAGGGAACAGGCCAAGGGATATTCCGAACAGATGGAGACGCCGGGCTTTTGGGACGACCCGGATGCAGCGCAAAAGGTGAATAAACAGCTTAAGGACGTCAACGATAGAATTCAGCAATATGAGCAGCTGCATGACGGCGTAAGCGATACGCTGGATCTTTGTGAGATGGTCATGGCTGAGTATGACGATGACATGGCCAAAGAGATTGAAAAGGAGACGGAGTCGCTAGACGGCCGCGTAGAACAGCTGAGGCTGGCTACAATGCTAAAGGGTGAGTACGATCACAATGATGCGATCTTGTCGCTGCATGCCGGCGCAGGCGGTACGGAAGCGCAGGACTGGACGCAGATGCTGTACCGCATGTATACTCGTTATTGCGAAAAAAAGGGATATGAGGTAAAGCTGTTGGATCTGCTGGAAGGCGACGAGGCGGGCATCAAGAGCGTTTCGTTTGAAGTGAGCGGACAGGACGTATACGGATACCTAAAAGCGGAAAAAGGCGTGCATCGGCTGGTGCGTATTTCCCCGTTTGATGCGTCCGGACGCCGTCATACGTCGTTTGCTTCGCTGGATGTGATGCCGATGATCGAAAACGACGATGAGATAGAGATCAATATGGACGAGCTGAGGGTGGATACCTACCGTAGCAGCGGCGCCGGCGGCCAGCACGTCAATAAAACGGAATCTGCCATCCGCATTACGCATATTCCGACAGGCATCGTGGTACAATGCCAAAACGAGCGCAGCCAGATCCAAAACCGTGAAACGGCAATGCGCATGTTGAAAAGTAAACTGCTGGAGCTCAAGGAGCGCGAGCGTGAAGAAAAACAGGCGGAAATTGCCGGCGATATGAAAAAGATTGAATGGGGCAGCCAGATCCGCAGCTATGTGTTTCATCCTTATTCCATGGTTAAGGACCATAGGACGGGGGTAGAGACGGGCAATATCCAAAGCGTAATGGATGGCGATTTGGATATGTTTATCACAGAATATCTTGTGAGAAGCTAAAAAATACTTTGTACACATAATGACAACCACATACGCATACCCTCCTTAATGAAGGAGGGTTTTTACTTTGCAGAGAGACATGGAAACAAGGCGGATGGTGGGTAGCCATTCGCTGCAGATGGAAAGCAGACAAAAGGCGATTGTGACCGGGGTAGAGGAGCTGGGCAGCTTTTGCGAAGAAGAGGTCATATTATTTACCGCAGTCGGTATGCTCAGCATCGAGGGAGAGGGCCTGCATATTGACCGGCTGAATCTCGAGGATGGGCAGTTTATTGTGTCTGGGCTGATCGACGGGGTGACCTATCAGGACGACGAAGAGGAATCCAGGCCATTGCTCGCCCGCATTTTCAGGCGTTGATATGGGAGGGATGTTTATACAGCCGGGCCAGTTTATCATGTTTTTTTGTGCAGGCATGGCAGCGGCTGTTTGGTATACTTGCTGTGCTGTTTTCCGTCGTCATTGCACAAAAAAGGGAAAGATAGCAATTTGGGATCTTCTGTTTTGCCTGGGGGCTGCGGGCATTTTCGCGGCATGCCTGTTTTTTGTCGCAAAAGGCGCATTGCGCGCATTTTCCTTCTTTGCTTTTTTCCTAGGATTTACGATTTTCTATTTGGGGCCGGGCGCCAAGGCTATGCAATGGATAGAACGTGGAAGAAAAGCGTGTTTGGCAAAATGGAAACGAATCTGTGAAAAGCACAAGGCAAGGGTTGAAAAAAAGACGAAAACAGAGTAATCTATACTAAATAACAAAATTCCGAAATCCGATGGATTTTAACGAGTTGGGAGGGCAATCTGTGAGCGAAACAAAAGCAAAAAAGAGAAAGTTCCGCGTCACACGCCGGTTTTATGCTGTGGTATTGGGCACAGTGCTGGTGTTTGTGGGGATTACCTTCTGGCATCAGGAAGTGGAATTGAACAGGCTGCGCAGCAAACAAACGGATCTCCAGAATCAGCAAGCGGACAACGAGTTGGAAAAGGACAAGCTGACGCATGTGCTGGAGGCCGCCAATACCGATGAATACATCGAAAGCATTGCGCGGGAAAAGCTTGGATGGGTCAAGGATGGGGAAACTAGGTTTGTATTGGACAGCATTCCCCAAGAATAATAGAGATATCACTAAGGAGCTGAAATAAGACAATATGGCGGAAACAAGTGAGCTGCTAAACGGGGTAGTAGAGGGCGTAACCACCTTCGGGGCGTTTGTAAAGCTGGAGGATGGAAGAAAAGGCCTGGTACATATCAGCGAAGTAGCCAGAGGATATGTGAAGGACATCAATGAGCATTTGGCAGTGGGGGATGAGGTCACCGTGAAACTGCTGGATGAGGATGAAAATGGGAGGCTTCGCCTTTCCATTCGGCAGGCATTGCCGCCAGAACCGCCAAGGCAAAGCAAAGCAGAGTTTGAAGACACGCTGAGCCGTTTCCTAAAGCAATCGGAGGAACGGCAGTTGGATGTAAAGCGCAATATTCGGAAAAAGAGTGGCGGCAAAGGCCGCCGGTAAAAACCGCCCGCCCAACGTGGCGGTTTTTTCGTAAGGAGGATTCACGTGAAAAGGGCATGGGCTGCCATTGATATTGGCACAAATTCCGTAAGGCTGTTGCTGCGCAGACAAGCAGGACAGGCATGGGAGGAAGAAAAAAGGGTATGTATTACACGGCTTGGGCAAGGCCTTTCACAGAAAAAGCATCTCTGTGAAGAGGCGATGGCGCGTACAGAGAGTGCCGTAATCGAGTTTGCTAAGTATGCGGTGGCAAAGGGGGCTTTGCGGCCCGTTTGGTGCTATGCTACGAGCGCGGCCAGGCAGGCGGACAATGGCATAGCTTTTTTACAACGATTGACAGACAGCG
>UREB01000039.1 GCA_900546685.1 uncultured Eubacteriales bacterium
GACGGTTGGGCCTACGATATCGGCTACGGCGGCGTAGACCATGTGCTGGCACAGGGCAAAGACATCAACGTCCTGGTTTTGGATACGGAAGTATACTCCAACACGGGCGGCCAGGCCTCTAAATCCAGCCGTACCGGTGCTGTGGCGCAGTTTGCTGCAGCCGGTAAGCGCGTACGCAAAAAGGATCTCGGCCTGATCAGCATGAGCTATGGCTATATCTATGTAGCATCCATTGCCTTGGGCGCCAACCATGCCCAGGCTCTGCAGGCGATTGCGGAGGCAGAAGCGTATCCGGGCCCGTCCCTGATCATCGCGTATGCACCGTGTATCAACCATGGTATCAACATGGGTAAATCTCAGGCAGAAGAGAAGAAAGCGGTAGAGTCCGGCT
Organism: uncultured Eubacteriales bacterium; assembly: GCA_900546685.1. Taxonomy (GTDB): domain Bacteria; phylum Bacillota; class Clostridia; order Christensenellales; family QAND01; genus UMGS1975. The sequence goes on from UREB01000039.1 coordinate 392, forward strand.
ACTGGCCGTTGTACCGTTACAACCCGCAGCTGGCGGAAGAGGGCAAGAATCCGTTTATTCTGGATTCCAAGGCCCCGACGGCGGATTATCGCGAATTCATCATGGGTGAAAACCGTTACCGTAGCCTGGCGCAGCAGCGTCCGGAATTGGCGGAAGAGTTGTTCACCAAGCAGGAAGAGGAAGCGAAAGATCGCCTCGAATATTACAAGAAACTTACAGAGATGTAAGCGATAAAAAGAGCGCAGCAATGCGCTCTTTTTTTATACCAAAATGAACGGATGGAGCACGGGCATCATACCAATACATAGAAGAAGGAGGGGGAAGCGCATTGGGCAAAAAAAATTATGTCCGCTGCCCGGCCTTGCCTTGGGAAAAAGCCTGCCGTGTCAAAATGCTACAGCGAAGGCTGAGGGCATTTGGGTTATACCATGGAAAATTGGATGGATGCTACGGCACGCGCACGCGAGAGGCAGTTATGCAGTTTCAGCAATGGGCGGGCATTCCGGGGTCTGGGAGGATGAGCCCATACACTTGGCATGCGTTATTTGGCGCAGGGGCAAAGCTTAGTTCTCAATATACGGCTTTTACACGCAGCCTTTGCCTACGTACGCCCTATATGCAGGGCCTGGATGTATGGATGGTTCAGCAGAAGCTGGCGCGTCAAGGTTTTTTGCAGGCAAGGATCGATGCAAGGTATGGACCGGATACCTTTAGTGCCGTCCGTGCGTTTCAAGCTGCCATGCAGATAGAAATTGATGGTATCGTTGGCCCCGAGACCTGGAATGCATTATTTTAAGGAAAAGGTCTTGGCAAAAAAAGGAATTCTTCGTACAATGAAAGAAAACGGAGGACAGCGCCATGGATGGTATTTTGTTTGATTTGGATGGCACGCTGCTGGATACTTTAGAGGATCTTATGGATAGCGTGAACTATGCTTTACAAACCGAAGGGTTTCCGCAGAGAAGCAAACAAGAGATCCGGGCCTTTGTTGGAAATGGCGTGGCAAACTTGGTACACCGGACTGTGCCAAAAGGAACGCCGCAGCCGATAGAAGCGCGCTGTTTGGAAACGTTTAGAGCACATTATGCAAACAACATGAATCATAAAACTGCGCCCTATCCAGGGATTATGCCATTGCTGAACGCCTTAAAGCAGCGCGGCATAAAGATGGCAGTCTCTTCCAATAAGTTTGATGCGGCGGTCAAAAAGCTATGTGCCGAGCAGTTTGAAGGGTATATCGATGTGGCCATCGGAGAAAGCGAGACTGTAAAGAAAAAGCCGGCGCCCGATGGCCCGCTGCTAGCGCTGCGCCAATTGGGATGTAGGCGGGAAGATACCCTCTATGTAGGGGATTCCGAAGTGGATGTGGATACGGCTAAAAACACAGGCTTGGCCTGTGTAGGCGTGACCTGGGGCTTTCGAGACAGGGACGTGCTAGAGCAAAAGGGAGCCGAATATATCATCGACCGGCCAGAGGAGTTGCTTCGCCTTATATAAGGCTTTATGGCCAAAGCGCTTTGATGCCGATGGCGATCAGTAGCAACCCGCCCAAAATCGTTGCTTTATTGCCTAGGAAAGAAGCAAAACGTTCGCCAAGCAGCATTGAAATGCCGCAGCAGGCAAAGGTAACGAGCGCGATGATAGGACAGGCCGTACCCAGCGGCACATACGCAGCTCGTAAACTGATGCCCACGGCAAAGGCATCCAGGCTGGTGGCAATGGCCTGTATGCCTCCCTGGCGCCAGGTATACCGCGGAACAGAGACAGCTTCATCCGTTTGATAGAAGACGTCTATAATCATTTTTCCTCCGATAAAACACAGAATGAAAAAAGTGACGAAGCCTGCATAGGTATCAATAAAGGTTGCGAAAATGCCGCTGGCATAGTAGCCTAAAATGGGCATGATACCTTGGAACAGAGCGAAAAGCAAAGGCATGCTTAGTTTTGCTTTCCACTTTAGGTGTGGATAGGCCAGGGTATTGGAAATGGAGACAGCCGCCGCATCCATGCTAAGCCCTAAGCCTAGAAAAAATAATTCTACGGTTCCCATCGTCAGATCCCCTTATAGTGTCTTTGTATATTGTAATAAGCAAAGGGGGCATACATGACAAAAACGATATATTTTCCCATTTGTGGAAAATTCTATCAGGTATGTTTGGATAAAAATCCGATGCTTCGGCATACTAAACTGGAAAGAGACAAGGATATAAGATGTAAGCGGCCGAGCAAATAAAACACAATGGAAAGTAGAGATCGAAAAAAAAATGACTGCTCTTGGTTTTGGGCAGCCCTAGATAGGCCGTTGACCGATGCGCAGCGAAACGCGCTGAGAACGCTGTTTGCACCTGCGGGAAAAGCTGGCGGAAAACAGGAAGATGTTCGGCTGTTGGCGTACGCGCTGCGCGGTTATGTGCTATACCGGCAGTATGGCTTGGCCCCGGGGCGGCTACAATGGCGGACAACAGCGCGCGGAAGGCCCTATTTAGCTGCGCATCCGGAGATAGATTCCAGCCTTTCACATAGCGGTGGCATGGCTGCTTGTGCTGTGGGAAGGCCGTTTGTAGGTGTGGACATACAGAAGATAAAGAGGGCTATTTCCTTGCCCTTAGCGCAGCGTGTATGCACGCATGCAGAAATGCGGTGGTTGTGGCAAAAGGAAGCGGCGCAGCGCGCAGAAGCTTTTGTTGGCCTTTGGGCGCTCAAAGAAAGCTATTTGAAATGGAGCGGAGAAGGATTGTCTCGAAGCATGCGTTCTTTTTCAGCTTATGAAAAACTGCCTGGGAAAGTTGAGACAAGCCTTCAAGGGGTCAGTTTTTCGCTTTGTACTCCTTTACCAGGCTATCGGGCCGCTCTATGTACCCAAGGACCATGCCTACCAGATATAAAACCAATTTCCCAAGCGCAGGTATTGCAATTTTACGCTGAGAGAAGTAGGAATCAAGCAAAATCCACTTGACAAGGGAAGAAAATATTCCTATAATAAAAATACAATAATAAGAATTGTTATTATTTAGAGCCAAGGCTCAAATTCATAAAGAAAAGAGGAAATGTCATGAAAGAATTAAAGGGTAGTCAGACCGAAGCTAACCTGCTGGCAGCATTTGCGGGCGAGTCCCAAGCGCGCAACAAATACACCTATTACGCGTCTAAGGCCAAGAAAGATGGCTATGAACAGATCGCGGGCCTGTTCCTGGAAACTGCCGAAAACGAAAAGGAACATGCTAAGATCTGGTTTAAGCTCTTGCATGATGGTATGCCGGATACCATGGAAAATCTAAAGGATGCCGCGGCGGGCGAAAATTACGAATGGACTGATATGTATGCGGGCTTTGCAAAGACCGCCAAGGAAGAAGGCTTTGATAAGATTGCCTATCTGTTTGAGGCGGTTGGCAAGATCGAAAAAGAGCATGAGGAACGCTATCTCAAGCTCCTGGCCAACATTGAAAACAACACGGTCTTTGTTCGCGATGGGGAAGTCTATTGGCAGTGCCGCAATTGTGGACACATTCATAAAGGCCTCCAGGCGCCCGAGGTTTGTCCGGTGTGCGAACACCCGAAATCTTTCTTCCAGCTTCCGGCGAAAAATTATTGAGCAATGAAAAAAGCACAGGCCCAATCGCCTGTGCTTTTTTTATGGGATTATTCAATGCGCGTCCATACACGAAGCGGCGGCTGGCCCTGGGCATATCGCTGTATTTCATCAAAGATCATTTCGCTTTGCCAGCGATCCACATCGCAGCTCATGCCAGCCAAATGCGATGTAATCAGCACATTATCCCGGTGCAATAGCGGATGGTTTTCAGGCGCGGGCTCCTGCCACATCACATCCATCGCAGCGCCGGCAATGCGCTTTTCATCCAACGCATCTATCAATGCCTTTTGATCTACAACAGCCGCCCGGGCGGTATTGACAAAAACGGCCGTAGACTTCATCTGTGCAAACCATGAAGCATCGACGATGCCGCGCGTTTCCTCGTTGACCGGAAGATGGATGGAAACGACATCAGACGTGGACAGCGCTTCTGCCAACGATACCTTTTCGCAGCCGCAGCTCTCGATGGTTTCCGCCGAACAATAGGGATCGTAGACCTTGACTTTCATGCCAAAGCCTTCTTTGGCCGTATGTCCTACGCGGCGGCCGATGGCGCCAAAACCAATGAGCCCCAGCGTGCGTCCGTACAGCTCAAAACCCCCGCCAAAATCGCGCATGGGGCTACTGCCATCCGGCATGAACCATACCACATCCTGCTGAGGATCCAACACAAGCACGTTTTCCTTGGCAGGACCAAGATAACGTCCGCTGCGCAGGGCATGCGCATCCGCTGCAATGCGGCGTACTAAGCCAATCAACAGACCAAAGAAAAATTCTGAGACAGAGTTGGCATTGCGCCCCGGCGTGTATACCAGCGGAATCCCGGATTGATGAACGGCCCTCCAGTCTACATTCACCGGCGTACCGCGCCCGCAGCCCAACAGCTTCATACCGCTTTGCTGCCAGGCCTGAATACAGCGAGCCGTTACGACTTCATCGCTGATGTATACGATCTCATGGCCCAGGCACTGGGCGAGCAGCTCTTCCTCTGTAGGCTTTCTGCCCTTCAAGGCCGGACGGCCCACGGTTGTAATGTCGCACAATGCCTTGAGCTCGGAAAGATATGGCTCTGTAACGGCGCTGGACAGCGCCAATTTGATCTTCTGCTTTGCCATCATCCAATCGCCTTTCCATTCATATCCTCCGCCGTCAAGATGACGGGGTCTCCCATTCCCTTTGCCAGGAAATACAGCTGTGCCATGGATTCCATCTCCTCAGCGATATACATGGCCTGTTCGATGGTTTCGGCCCCGGCGATCAATCCATGATTTTGGAGAAGCACGGCCCTATACCCCTGCATTGCTTGATAGGTAATCTCTGCTAGCTCCTCGGTTCCAGGCGGCGCAAATTTGGCGCAGGGAAGTTCGTATGCTCCACAGAGCGATAGCATGAAGTGAACGGCAGGCAACGGCTTACCCAGGCAGGAAGCAGCTGTGGCATACGGAGAATGGGTGTGTACCACTGCATGGATGTCCGTGCGCCCTTTGTAATAGCTGCGATGCATCACATGCTCAATGGAAGGCCGGCGTGTGCCCTCAACCACATGGCCTTCCAAATCGATGACCACAACATCTTCGGCCGTGATTTCGTGGTAATCCATCGAAGAGGGGCTCATCGCGTACAAGCCTTCCTTACGGTTGAAGACGCTGATGTTGCCGGCAGTGCCTGTCGTAAGCCTCTTTTCCAGCATCTTGACGCCATAGGCGCGGACCAATTCCCGTTCTTCTCGTAAAATCATGGAAACGACCTCCTTAAAATATGATGGACGCAGATCATTGCTGCGCGATCAGCTCAACCCCGTTTGGCATGCACAAAATGCGGCTTTGCGGCCCTGTCAGCGCATCTGCCATCTCCAGAGCCTTAGATAGACAAGCAGCATGGCGCAGGCCAAAGATCTCGACCAATTCAGGTTCGCATTGATCGGTCACGAGGATCACATGCGCTTTTTGCAAAACACGGGCCAAGATCTGTGCCTGCCACTGATCGGCCTGCGTTTGTGCGCGGCCTTTCTGCAAAAGCGCCTGCGTCAAGGCACTAGGGCTTTGGTATTGACGGAAAAGCTCATAAAAGCCCTGGCTTCCGTGCCCATCATAACATGAACAAAGCGCAATGATGACCCCGCCGGGACGTACACAAGGCTCTGCCCCACTCATGCATTTGACGGACTGATAGATATTCAGATCCAACGGCGCGCCGCCATTGCCGGTAATCACGATATCTGCCTGGCAAGCCGGTACCTGCGTTTGGCTCTGCACATAAGCACACCCTGCCTCATGCGCCTGTTCAAAATGTCCCGCAAAGGCGCGTATAATTTGCTTTTTCTCATTCAAGCATACGTTTAATATGAATTGCAGATGCGCCTGGCGGGCAGCATACAGCATATCCTCATGCAGTGGATTGCCCTTTAATGAGCCGCTGTGCGCAAGAGGATGATGAATAAACTCCGCGTTGTGGTTATAAAAAACCGTTTCCTGCGAGGCAATGCCTGGCAAAATGCTTTTGCGCCCGCCGGAATAGCCAGCGAAAAAATGCGGCTCAATAAAGCCCTCGGACAAAACGAGATCTGCCCATTCGACCTGCTCATTCAGCCATAAAGCGCCGCCGGAAGGTAGCGTGCCAAAGCAACGCATGCTTTGCGCGTCCCTGGCATTGTGTACCAATACAGTTTCATGAGACAGGATGTCTGCGCCCAAGCGATCCTGTAGCTCTTTGTCTGTCGTTAAGCGGTGAAATCCCGTAGCCACCAAAATATGGATCTCTGCTTGCGGATTGCCCCGGCGTATCTCCTCCAAAAGCAATGGCATGGTAATTTGGCTGGGCATTGGGCGCGTATGGTCGCTGGTGATGACAAGGATATGCTGTTTTCCCCGGCTAAGATCGGAAAGGCAAGGGCTGCCGATGGGATGAGATAGTGCCTCGCGCACAACCTGCCGCTGCAAGGGCAGCGTCATAGAAGGCTGTGGCTTGGCCTGCAGAACGCCTGCAAACCGATTGTCCGGAATGGAACAGTTAACATGGCCTGTGCCATAGGGAATAGAAATGTCTGGCATAAGATTCCTCCTTCAAAAGGCACATACAGTATACCATATTACATAACAGTTTGGCTTTTTGTTTCGCCTATGGTAGAATAATACTGTGGTTTTTGGCAATTTGACAGACTTCTTTTGTAAAGGGATGAGTTGCTTTGGAAAAAATGAGACTCGGAAAAACAGAACTTATGGTCACAAAAACGTCCTTTGGGGCGTTGCCTATCCAGCGGGACGATTTCCCTACGGCCATTCGGATCCTGCGTAAGGCGTTTGATGCAGGCATCAATTATTATGATACCGCGCGCTTTTACACGGATAGCGAGGAAAAGCTGGGCGCTGCCTTTTCAGACGTGCGTAAAGAGGTCATCATCTCCTCCAAATCAATGGGGAATACCAAGCAGGAGGTCATAGACCATTGTATGCAGGGGCTTAGAAACATCAAATCCGATTATTTTGATCTTTATCAGCTGCATAATCCGTCTTCCTTAGATTATGAGGACCCGGATGGGCCGCTGGCAGGGCTTTTGGAACTAAAGAAAAAGGGATATGTAAGGCATATCGGCATCACCAACCATTCGCCGAAAATGGCGGTGGAGGCCATTGAATCGGGCGTATTTGAAACGCTTCAATTTCCGTTCTCCTATTTATCCGGCGAGGTAGAGGACGATCTGCTGCGCCGCTGTAAGGAAAAGGATATGGGATTTATTGCCATGAAGGCGTTGTCCGGCGGCCTGGTGGGTAATGTGCCGGCGGCCTTTGCCTTTATCCGTCAGTATGATGATGTAGTGCCGATTTTTGGGATCCAGCATGAATGGGAGTTGGATGAGTTTATTGCGTTAGACGCCAACCCGCCGAAAATGGATGATGAAATGCGCGCTGTGATCGCCAAGGATAGAAAAGAGCTGGCTGGAGAATTTTGCCGCTCTTGCGGATACTGCATGCCGTGCCCGCAGGGCATCAATATTCCGACGGCGGGTCGCATACATCTATTGGCGACGAGGTCTCCCTATCAGCAGTTTTTGACAAAAGAATATAGGGATGAACAAAAATTGGTGGATAACTGTATCCATTGCGGGCAATGCGCCAGCCGGTGCCCTTATCATCTAGATACGCCGGCCATGCTAGCTTCGCAGGCTAAAAAATTCTGGGCCTGGGCGGAAGAGCATAGGAGCGAGTGGACGGATTAAAAAATTGATCTGGGCAGGGAACGACAGATGTTTGTTCCCTGTCCAAATTATATTTACCAGAAAACGTTTGGCCTTGCTTTTCCAAAATGAATAAGGTACAATAAACGCTAGAATAGGGAATGAAGTTCTCCCTCGGGCAACCGAAACCGCTTTTTAGCTGATGACTTCTGCAAATCTGCAGGAGCATTGGCTTTTTTTGTTTCCTGCGAAAGGGGTAAGAATATGATTTCTTCTTTGGCGATGATTTTTTTGGGTGGCCTATTGTGTGCGGCTGTGTGCAGCAAAATAGGGCTTCCGCGCATCATTGGGATGCTGCTTGCAGGCATTATGATGGGTCCGCATGCGCTAGGCCTATTGGATCGCTCTATTTTAGGCGTTTCTGCGGATCTAAGGCAGATGGCGCTTGTCATCATCTTGCTCAAAGCAGGGCTGTCTTTGGATGTTAAGAGCTTAAAACGGGTAGGCAGACCCGCGTTTTTAATGACCTTTGTGCCGGCCAGTTGTGAAATTTTGGCGTTTGTGCTTTTAGCGCCGCCGATGTTGGGGCTATCGCATATAGAGGCGGCCGTGATGGGGTCCGTATTGGCGGCGGTATCGCCGGCCGTGGTCGTGCCAAAAATGGTTGCGCTGACAGAGCAGGGCTACGGCGTGAAAAAGGGGATTCCGCAAATGATATTGGCAGGCGCGTCGATGGATGATGTTTTTGTCATCGTTCTGTTTACGAGTTTTGTGGGCCTGGCCCAGGGGGGCCATTTTTCTGCGTTCAGCCTTTTGTCTATCCCGATTTCCATCGCGCTGGGAATTCTTTCTGGCCTAGTCCTAGGCATGGTGCTGGCAAAGCTGTGTCGCTGCCAGGCAGGACAGAGCACACAGGCCACAATAAAGGGGTTGATTCTTTTGGCCTGTGCTTTTTTGCTGGTAAGCCTGGAGGATTGGCTAGAAGGGATTGTGCCGCTGAGCGGCCTGTTGGGGGTCATGAGCATGGCGGTGATGGTGCAACTGCGTACGCCACAGCTTGTGGGACAGGATCTATCGCAAAAGTTTTCCAAGCTTTGGATGGCTGCCGAGCCGATTTTGTTCGTCCTGGTGGGTGCTGCTGTGGATATTTCCTATGCGGCCTCGGCCGGCATTGGTGTCATTGCTATGATTTTTTTGGCCCTGGCGTTCCGTGTCTTGGGAGTTGCTTTTTGCATGATTGGCACAACGCTTACCAAAAAGGAACGGCTGTTTTGCATGATTGCTTATCTGCCTAAGGCAACGGTACAGGCAGCCATCGGATCGGTTCCGCTGGCGATGGGGCTGGCCTGTGGGCAGCTGGTGCTAACGGTGGCGGTGGTAGCGATCCTGATTACTGCCCCCTTGGGGGCGGTGGGTACGGAGTGTACCTATAAAAGGCTGCTCAGCAAGGAATAAAAAAGGCACGGAAAATCCGTGCCTTTTGCATGCTGAGAATGAAAAGCTATAGATTGGCTTCATAGGTGAGCGTATGAATCCACGCGCCGCTGCGCACCCTTCGCCTACCCACAAAGAACTTGATGATTTCTCCTGGCGCTGTAAAAGCATAAACCCACATCGGGGAAATATGGAATACAAACGCGGCCAGCGCAACAGGGATAAGGATCAGCGTCCACTGGAAGCCGGCATCCAAGAACAGGGAAAAGCGCGCATCGCCGCCGCTACGCAGGATGCCCACAACGATTAAGTTATTGAGCATCAAAATGGGTAGCATACAGCCATAGATGCGAATGATATTCAGTGAAATAGCAATGACATCTGCACTGGCATCATACAGGTGCATGATAAAGGGCGCAGCAATATTCAATACGATGGCAACCCCGATGGCAATAAAGGGGATGATATGCATATAGCGCGTTGCATACGTCTGGGCTTTTTTAAGATTGCCTTCCCCAATGACCCTACCACACTGTACGGCACAAGCATTGCTAAGCCCGACAAAGATCACGTAGCCCATCTTATCAAAGGAGTTGAAAATCCCCGTTGCTGCGGACATCTGGGTGCCAATTCTAGCATAACACAGCATAACGGTAAACTGTGCCATGCTCCAAAAGCTTTCGTTGAGAAAGACTGGAATCGCAAGGCTGAAATATTTCTTGATATGTGTCTTTGGAATGGGAAAAATAGGGATCTTTTTATCCAAAGCAGGAAAATAACGTACCTTGCGGATGATAAACAGCAACGTGCAGTCTACAATCTGGCTAAGCGTGGAGGCGATGGCTGCGCCTTGTATGCCGAGCGCAGGGAGGCCAAGTTTTCCGTAAATCAAAATATAATTAAAAACCACGTTGACGGCAAGGCCTGTCAAGGCTGTTGCCATGGGGAATTTTACATCGCCCGTACCGCGCATAATGGCGCCCAATATAAAGCCTGCCCCGATAAAAGGATAGGAGAAACAAACGATGGAAAGGTACTGTGCGCCCAGCGCAAGCACTTCCGGATCGTTGGTAAACAAAAGAAGAAATGTTTGTGGCATAATGGCGCACAAAATGCAAAAACCCCAGCCAATCACCTGTCCGCAGATCAAGGACAATCCAAATGTACGCCGTATGCTTGGCAGATCCTGGCTACCCCAAAACTGCGAGGTAAGCGCAGTTGTGGCACTGGTGATCCCAAAGATAAAGATCAGGAAGACAAAGGTGACTTGGCTGGCCTGCATCAAACCGGCCAAAGCGTTGTCCCCCAATGAACCAATCATGAGGTTGTCCACCATGGTCATAGAGCTGGCAACCAGCTGCTGAAGCATCATCGGGATGGCCAATTTACGCAAGGAGCTGTAAAAGGAACGATCTTCAAAACCAAAAAAAGACACTTGCAATCCCCCTCTCTTATACATACAAGCGTGTTACTACCACTCTATCAGAGAAACAGGAGGAACGCAATAAGGAAAAGAAAAAAACGCCGAAGCGTTTTTTTAAGCAATTGCCGTTATTTATGGGCTTGTTTTTCATGGTGCCGATGCACTAGATCCTGAAGGGTAAGAGTATCCACCACAGAGGAGATGGCCTCCTGTATTTTTTGCCAAACCTCTAGCGTAACACAATTTTCCCGACGAGGACAGCAATTTTCACCCTCCAAGCAGGACACGGGGGCAAGCTCTCCTTCCACGGCACGAAGCACCATACCCACCGTGATCT
>UREB01000040.1 GCA_900546685.1 uncultured Eubacteriales bacterium
GCCCGCACCCTGTACCACGACGCCGAACGCTCCCGAAACGAGCGCACGGCGCTCTCCCGCGCCATCTCGGATATTTCCCATCAAATCAAAACCCCCATTACCTCTATGACAATGCTGACGGATCTTCTGCTGGAACAGCCCTTAGACGAAGCCCAGCGCACGGTATTTCTCCAACGCCTCACCGCGCAGATCAGCCGCATCAAATGGCTGGTAGACGCGCTGCTAAAGCTCTCCAAGCTAGACAGCGGCACCATTACGATGGAACGTAAGACCGTCAGCTGCCAATCCCTGATGGAGCATTGCCTTCTGCCGCTCTATCCGCTGATGCAGCAGCGACAAATACGCTACCAGGCCAAAGGCCAGTTCAACGTCTGCTTTACCGGCGACCTCTTTTGGATGACGGAGGCTGTTGGCAATATCCTGAAAAACTGTGTTGAACATACCCCGCCCGGCGGCACCGTTACCGTCTCCGCCGAAGGCAACCCCCTATATACCGAGCTTTGTATCGAGGATACCGGTGAAGGCATAGATCCTGAAGACCTCCCCCATCTGTTTGAGCGCTTTTACCGCGGCAAAAACGCCTCGCCGGACAGCGTCGGCATCGGCTTAGCGCTGTCCAAATCCATCATTGAAAAAAACGGCGGCATCGTCGATGTCAAAAGCCGGCCGGGGCGCGGCAGCCGGTTTTCCATTCGCCTGTACCACGGCGTTGTATAACATGACAAAACTGTCATCTTCTCCGTCACTTGCCAGACACCCCCATTGGGTATGGTAGACCTTGGAAGGAGCGATCAAAACGCATGAGCATCGTAAAAGTGGAAAATTTGACCAAGGTCTACGGCAAGGGCAGCGCCCAGGTCACCGCGTTGGACAATGTAAACTTTGAGGTCCCAAAGGGACAGTTCTTGGCCATCGTGGGGCCCTCCGGTTCGGGAAAGAGCACGCTGCTCCATCTCTTGGGCGGTGTGGACCGCCCCACCTCCGGCCGCGTACTGATTGACGGTGAGGACATCTATGCCCTCAATGAAAGCAATCTGGCCGTATTCCGCCGGCGCCAGGTAGGGCTGATCTATCAGTTCTACAACCTGCTGCCTGTGCTGAATGTAGAGGAAAACATCACGTTGCCTCTGCTGCTGGATGGCCAAAAGCCGGACAAAACCCAGCTCAGCCAGCTGATGCATACGCTGGGCCTGGAAAACCGCCTAAACCATCTACCCAACCAACTATCCGGCGGCCAACAGCAGCGCGTTTCCATCGGCCGGGCACTTATTGCCAACCCAGCCATTGTGCTGGCGGATGAGCCCACCGGCAACCTGGACAGCAAAAATTCCCAGGAAATCATCGACCTATTGAAAATCTCGAACAGTATGTATCAGCAGACCGTTATCATCATCACGCACGATACCAATATCGCCCTAAAGGCGGACCGTATCCTGCGCATCGAGGACGGGCGCATCGTCAGCGATGAGGTGAATCGTCCATGAGCATCATCTCCCGCTTAACGCAAAAGCATCTATGGAGCAACAAACGCCGTACCTGGGTCACCATCATCGGCGTCATACTGTGCACAGCGATGATCTGCGCCGTCTCCACGCTAATCGGAAGCTTTCGCAATTATCTGATGGAGTGCGATGAATATTCCTCCGGCGCCTATCATGTCAGCTTTTCCGCTATGCCCTATGAAAAGGTGCCTCAGCTACAAGCCAACGCCGAGGTTTCTTCCGTGGGCACTTCGTATGCCATGGGGGGTTGCAATAACATCAAAACCGAAAACCCAGAGAAACCCTATATCTATGTCATGGCCCTAGACGAGGCCGCGGAGGCTCTTTTGCCCGTCCACCTCGTAGAGGGCCGTCTGCCGCAAACTCCCAATGAGATCGCCCTTCCACAACACCTGATTACCAATGGCGGCGTATCCGTTTCCGTCGGGCAGACCATCACGCTCTCTCTCGGCCAGCGTACGCTGGATGGCGAGCCTTTATCCGCCAATATGCGCTATGTAGAGGGCGAAAGCATCGCCTCCCCAGTCAATAAAACCTATACGGTGGTAGGCGTAATCGAGCGCATGGGCACAGAATCGTACAATTCCGCCAGCTATATTGGCATTACGGCGCTAAATTCTGCCGCCCTTGCGCAGGATACCCCCGTCAATGCCTATCTTTCCTTGGCGCATCCTTCCAATGCCTATCATCTGATTCCCGGTCTGGCGCAGTCCTTAGGCATAACAGAAGAGCATACCAACTATAACGCCGGCCTTCTCGCCTATTACGGCAGCTTTGCCAGCAACGATACCGATCTGACCTTTACCTCTCTGGCCGTGATCGTCATCGCGCTGATTATGCTTGGCTCCGTCTCCGTGATCTACAACGCCTTTGCAATCTCCGCGACGGAGCGCAAAGCGCAGTTTGGCCTTTTGGCCTCTGTGGGGGCTACGCAAAAGCAGATCCGCAAATCTGTCTGGCTCGAAGGGCTCACCGTCGGCGCCATCGGCATTCCCCTTGGCATCGGCCTTGGAATCGGCGGCATCGGGATCACGCTGAAGCTTGTCCAGTCCCTGCTGCTGGATCTATTCAATACCCCCGGCCAACTCGCGCTGACGCTACACGTATCCCCCACATTAACCCTACTGGCTGCCGTTATCGCCGCGGTTACCATCGCATTGTCCGTCTATCTGCCGGCCAAGCGCGCCTCCAAAACCTCCCCCATCGAGGCCATACGCACCACGCAGGACATCAAATCCGCCGGCCGTGTACACGCCAACCGGCTTACGCAGCGTGTCTTTGGCTTCGAGGCCAACTTGGCGCTCAAGCAGATGCAGCGCAATCGCAAGCGTTACCGTACCACCATCTTTTCGCTGTTTATCAGCCTTGTCATGTTTCTCAGCTTTTCCAGCTTTGTGGACTATATGAATGTGGCGGCCAATATGCAGCTACAAACTGCGGATTATGATTATATCATCTCCTCCAACGGCACCGAGCGATCCGCCCAAGCGCTATTGGAGGTCTATGACGATGTGCAGTCCAACGCCTATCTGGACAGCGCCGTGCTGCGCGCAACCGACGGTTTTTCCTTTAAGCTGGATGAAGCGCTGTTCACCCCGCAGACACTTTCCCTCTTCCGGGAAAATCAGTATATCGGCTATGATTCGGAGCTGGGGTGTGAGGTCTGGTATATGAGCCTGTACGCGCTTCCCGATGCAGAGTATGATGCGTTGCTGGCCGGCCAGGGCCTTTCCTCTCCGGACCGCAGCGGCCTGGTACTGGTCAGCCCCTTTGAGTTCCGAGATGAAGAAGGCAAGATGCACCAGTTTAACGGCGTCAACCCCTCTGCGCTGCCCCGGCCGCTGACCCTGTTCAGCTGGAACGAGATCCATACTGTGGAAAACGGGGAGGACGTCTATACTGCCGATGGCTATGTTTCCGCAGATGTCAATGTCATTGGCGCGCTGCAAACGCTGCCCTCTGCTGTTTCCCCCTCCTCAACCAGCATCTCCGCCCTCTGTTCGGAAAGCGAGTACCGTTCTCTTTGCCAATCGCTTAAAAGCGAACCCCTCCCCTTCTCGCTCTATCTTACCGCCAACGATACAGAAGCTTTTGACGCCTGGATGGCGGAGCATCCCGTCCTGGGGAAGGAGCGCAGCGGTCTCAACGTATACAGCCTTGCCGCTATGGTAGCGGAAAACGAGCGGGTGCTGTTCATCATTTCCATCTTCTGCTACGGCTTTATCACGCTGATGATGCTGATCTCCGTCACCTCGGTGCTCAATACCATCTCTACCAATATGCAGCTCCGCAAAAAGGAGTTTGCCATGCTCCAGTCCGTAGGGATGACAAAGCGCGCCATGGGCCGCATGCTCCGCTTTGAAAGCTTTTTCTACGGCGTCAAGGCCCTCTTGTATGCGCTGCCCGTCAGCATCGGCATCAGCTATCTGATGTACCGCCTGTTTGCCCAGAGTTTTTCTTTCCCCTTTACCCTGCCTTGGATGCAGTATCTCGGCGCGGTCTTGGGGGTATTCCTCCTCATCTTTGCCACCATGTGGTATGCCACGCGCAAAATGAGAAAGCAAAGCATTGTGGAAACCATTCGCCAAGACAGCATCTAACCCCCTCCAGCAAAAAAGGGCCGGCTTTGCCGGTCCTTTTTCTCGTTTACAGCATCCGATCCTCCATCCAGGCGGCTACGTCTTGGTAGGCCTCCGCCCGGTTCGTTTCGTTCAGCACCTCGTGCCGTGCGCCCGGGTAAAGAACAAGCGACACATCCTCATGCCCTGTTTGGCGCAGCCACCCTGCTACCTGCCTTACCCCCTTGCCATACTGGCCCACCGGGTCCGCCTCGCCGCTGATCAGCAAAATCGGCAGCCTCTGCGGCACCTGCTGTGCCCACCCTTTGCCGGAAACGCCGCGCAGCAGTTTAAACAGCTCATGGTACGCGCCAATGGTAAAGGTAAATTTGCACAAAGGGTCTTTGCCATAGGCCCGTACCACCTCTACATCCCTGGAAAGCCAGTCGTCCTCTCCCATCGGTTTTTCGATGCGCTTGTTATAGCTGCCAAAGGCCAGCTTGTCGATCAGCCGGCTCCGCGCTTTTTTCCCTTTGCATACGCCCAGCATATTCGTCAGCGCAATGCCGGCCCAGTCCAGTGGGTTTTTGCCGCTGGTGCCCATGTAAATTACGCCGTCCAGCGCCCATCCATATTTCACTGTGTACTGCCGCGCCACAAAGGAACCCATGCTGTGCCCCAGCAAAAAATACGGCGCGCCGGCCCAGCGCTCTTTGGCCCGTTCGGTCATGCTGTATAGATCGCGAACCAAATACGCCCGTCCGTTTTTTTCGGCAAATTGCCCAAGCGCCCGCGCGCCCTTGCCATGCCCTAGGTGGTCGTTTCCGCATACGGCAACCCCTCGTTCTGTCATATACTCGATAAACGGCTCATATCGTTCGATGTATTCACACATCCCATGGGAGATCTGCAATACCGCGCGCACCGGCCCCTCCGGCTCATACCAATAACCGCAAATGGAATCCTGCCCATTGCCGGAAGCAAATGTAACGCTCTGCTTTTTCATCTTCTCTCCCCCTTTCTTTTTTAGTATAGCATGCAGGAAATCCCCTTGTCTCTGCTGGCGCCCAGATGCTATACTTGACATGTTTGGAATCAGCATAGAGGAGGATCTTGTCATGGCCAATGATTTTTTTTCGAAAATGAAGGATACCATCGTAAAGGGCGCCAACACCGTGGCCGGTGAAAGCGGCAAGCTCGTGGAAAGAGGCAAAATCAAAGCCTCCGTCATGAAATTGGAGGATCAAAAAAAATCTCTGTTGATGGAGCTTGGCAATAAGTATTACGAAGCATACAAGCAAGACAACACCAATTCCGATGAAGTGCGCCAAATCTGTGAACAGTTGGACGCACTCCATGCGGAAATCGAAATCAAAAAACAGGAAAACGAACGCTTAAAGGCCGAGGAATAACGCATTCCCAACGCGTTTTTTGCGTCAAAGCCCGCATTGGGCGTAAACAAAAGGCATCCAAAATGGATGCCTTTTTGTATATCCGTTATCGTTCCTCTCTAAAGTACGAAGTGCTCAGCGAAGCCGGCGGCTGGTTTTCCCGCTTTTTCCGCATCGTAATGATGACCAGCACCAGGATCGTCGCCGCATACGGCACCATATCCAACAGCTGGGAAGGAATGGTAAACTGCAGCCCAAACAGCGAGATCGCCACATTTTGCAGCTTGTAGCCCAGCCCGCGCAGCGCGCCGAACAAATACGCGCCAAAGATCGCCTTGGCCGGGTTCCAGGTGGAGAAAATGACCAGCGCCACCGCAATCCATCCCAGGCCGTTTGTGATGTTGTCCTGCCAGCTCGGCACAAACACCAGTGACAGGTATGCGCCGCCTACCCCGCACAAAAAACCGCCCGCCAATAAGCTCAGGTATTTATAGCGGTTTACGTTGATGCCCGAGGCGTCCGCGGCCGCCGGGTTCTCGCCTACGGCGCGCATATTCAGCCCAATCCTCGTCTTTTTGATGAAAAAATAGATCAGCACCGCCAAAATCGGCGCAATCTGTACATAGATGCTCTGCTGAAAAAATGCTTCTCCCAAAATCGGGATCTTGCTCAATCCGGGCACATCGTAGGCAGCAAACGTATCCAAAACCGGCTGCGGCAGGCTTACCCCGGACATGGATTTGCCCAGCATGCCCGCAAACCCGGTGCCAAAAATCGTCAGCGCCAAGCCGGTCACCGTCTGGTTGCCCTTAAACGTCACCGTGACGATGCAATAGATCAGCGCGCCCAGCGCGCCCGCAATGCCGGCCGCCAGCACAGCCAGCCACGGGTTGGCCGTCACCAGCGCCACTTTGAACCCCACCGCGGCGCCCATGATCATCATGCCCTCCACGCCCAGGTTCAGGTTGCCTGTTTTCTCTCCTAGGATACCGCCCAGCGTACCGAAAAGGATGGGTGTTCCCATCTGCACGGAAATCTGCAAAAATAAGGCCGTTGCTGTTATCCAACCCATCTTCTTACACCTCCTGCTGCGCCTTGTGCTTGCGCACAAACCGATAGTTTAGGAAAAACTCACTTCCCAGCACAAAGAACAGAATGGTCCCCTGTATCAAGTCTGCCAGCGAAGAGGAAACCTGTAAAGCCGTCTGAATATAATCGCCGCCCTGCAGCAAAATGGCAAACAGCAGCGATACGATGACGATGGCCGGCGCAGACAGCTTGCTCAGCCATGTGGTGATGATGGCTGTAAAGCCCAATCCGCCGGAAAGCTGGTTGGTCAACGAATGCTCAATGCCGGAAGCCTGCACCGTGCCCGCAATGCCGCATAGGCCGCCGGAAATCAAAATCGCGATCAGCATCACCTTGGTGGGGCTCATCCCTGCATAGCGCGCCGTTGTGTCGCTTTCGCCCACCACGGCAATCTCATAGCCCAGCTTGCTCTGCTTAAAAAGCACATATACCACGCCCACCAGCAGCAGCGCAATGATCCATCCGATATGGATGCCAAATACCCCCGGCAGCACAGCGTTGTCCGAAAAATACGGCATGCGGGGAAATCCGCCCCCCTTGGGATCTTTCCACGGCCCATATTGCAGATAGGTGATCCATGTGGTGGCGATGTAGTTCATCATCAGCGTCACCAGCGTTTCGCTCGTATGCCATTTTGCTTTCAGCAGCGCCGGAATCATCGCCCATAGGCCGCCGCATAAAAAGCCTGCCAGCAGCATCATGGGAATCAGCAATAGCGCCGGCGCCTCCGGAAAGCTGAATGCCACCCAGGCCGCCCCAAACGCGCCCATGTAAAACTGCCCCTCTGCGCCAATGTTCCAAAATTTCATCTTAAAGGCCACCGCAATGCCCAGCGAGAGGATCACCAGCGGAATGGTCTTATTGATGGTCTCCTGAAAACGATAGGCCGTGCCCGTCGCTCCTTCGATCATCTTGGCATACACTTCAAAGGGATTCAGCCCCAAAAACACCATGATGATTGCCGTTGCGCCCAGCGCCGCCACAACGGCCAGTAGCCGGGTCGCCAGCTCCCGCTTTTTGGACGGCTCCTCTTTTTTTACGATGTTCAGCATGCCTTCACCTCTTCCATCGAATGGCCCAGCATCAACAGGCCCACATCCTCCTTGGTCACCTCTTGGGGGTCCACGATCCCCATCAGCTCTCCGTCATGGATCACCATCAGCCGGTCACACAGCCCCAAAAGCACATCCAAATCTTCCCCGATAAAGAGGATGCCTACGCCCTTTTGCTTCTGTTGGTTTAAAATATCATAGATGTTGTAGGAAGCGCCGATATCCAGCCCGCGCACCGGATACGCCGTGATGATCAGCTGTGGATTCATATCGATCTCGCGCCCCAAAAGCACCTTTTGGATGTTGCCGCCGGACAGCTTTTTCACAATGTGATGCACCGACGGCGTGTCAATCTGGAATTTTTCCACAATCTGCTCGGCGCGCTTCTTGCCCTCTTTTCTGTCCACAAACGGCGATTTCCCCTGGTGAAAGGTCTTGAGCAGTACATTGTCCACAATGTCCATCCCCGCCACCAGGCCCATGCCCAGCCGGTCCTCCGGGATAAAGCTCATGCTGATGCCCTTTTGAATGATCTTGGCGGGTGTCATCCCCAATATCGATTCTCCCTTAAAAATCACCTCGCCGGACTGTGCCTTATACAGCCCCGCAATGAGCTCGCACAGCTCCTTTTGCCCGCTGCCCGCAATGCCTGCTACGCCCAAGATCTCGCCGGTGTTCAGCGTGAAAGACATCCGGCGGATCACCTCACGCCCTTCGGCATTTTGGGCCGTTAGGTTCTTTACTTCCAGCAACGGCCGCTGGTTTTCCTTGTCCACCGGCACACGCTCGATGTCCAGGCTCACAGCCCGTCCCACCATCATCTCCGTCAGCTGGCGTGGGTCGGTTTCGCTGGTTTTTACGGTGCCGATGGTCTCGCCTTTGCGCAGCACCGTTACCCGGTCGCTGATCTCCATCACCTCGTTCATCTTGTGGGTGATGATGATAATGCTGCATCCTTCCTGCTTCATATTGCGCAGGATGTCAAACAGCTTTGTAATCTCCTGCGGCGTCAACACCGCCGTCGGCTCGTCCAAAATTAGGATATTTGCCCCGCGGTACAGTACCTTTAAGATCTCCACCGTTTGCTTTTCGCTGACGGACATGTTGTAAATTTTCTTGTCCGGATCCACGATCAGCCCATATTTTTCTTCAATCTGTTGAATTTCCTTTGTCAGTTCCTTTTGCTTTATGAAAAAGCCGGCCTTTTCCTTTCCGGCTACAATATTCTCCTTTGCAGTGAGCACATCCACCAATTTAAAGTGTTGATGTACCATGCCGATGCCCGCGCGGATGGCCTCCGCCGGCTCGGAAAACGAGACGGCCTTGCCGTCTAAGTATATCTCGCCCGCATCCGGCGAATAGATGCCGGAAAGCATATTCATCAATGTGCTTTTGCCGGAACCGTTTTCCCCCAAAAGCGCATGGATCTCCCCTTTTTCTACCGAAAGATTGATGTTGTGGTTTGCCACTACCGGGCCAAACGATTTACAAATGCCTTTTAACTCGATGTATGCCGGATGGTCCGCCATTGCCTGCCTCCTACCAATGAAATCAAATGCCAAGAAAGGAAGGAAGAGCACTCCCTACCTGGGGAATGCTCTCCTACCCTCTTACATCGCAGTGTTACGATTCTGTCTTGGGTACAGAGCCGATTACGCCCTCTACGAACCAATCCATGGACAGCATTTCTTCATCCGTCATGGTGGCGCCTTCCTGTACCTTTACATTGCCCTCGTTGTCCTTGAGCGGGCCGGCAAATACATGCTTGCCGTTGTCAATTTCCTCCTGGGCCTTCTGGATGGCTTCTTCTGTGCCCTCTGCACAGTTTGCAGACAGCTTATCCAGCTTTACGAGGCCCTCGTCCATATGGCCATGGCCCCAATAGTTTTCAGACTTCCAGGTGCCGTCGATGATCTTTTGCACCTGCTCGGTGTAATAGATCCCCCAATCCCACAGCGGTGCGGTCAGGTATGCATCCGGGCCCTTAGACAGCGCATCCGCGTTGTAGCCTACCGCCCATGCGCCCTTTTCCTGCGCCGCTACCACCGGGCCTGCGCTGTCGCAGTGCTGGCCCAGCACGTCGCAGCCGGAATTGAGCAGCTCAACCGCCGCCTGCTTTTCGCCGGTGGGGTCAAACCAGGAGTTCGTCCATTTTACCTCTACCGTCGCATCCGGGTTTACCGAACGCACACCCAGCGTAAACGCGTTGATGCCGCGGGTCACCTCCGGCAGCGGCATAGCCGCCACATAACCGATCTTGTTGCTCTTGGTCTTCAGGCCCGCCGCAATGCCGGATAAATACCGCATCTCATACATGCGCCCAAAATAAGCAGACATGTTGTCCGCCGTTTTGTAGCCAGAGCAATGGAAGAAGTATACGTCCGGATGCTGTTTGGCTACGTTCAGCGTGAAATCCATAAAGCCATAGCTGGTGGAAAAGATCACGTTGCAGCCCTGGTCCACCATATCGTTGAGCGCCTTTTCGCAGTCCGCGTTTTCCGGTACGCTCTCCTTGATGATTACCTGGTCCTCGCTCAGGCCCAGGTTTTCCATCATCTTCTTGCGTCCCTGGTCATGCGCAAAGGAGTACCCTTCGTCCCCTACCGGCCCCACATATACAAAGCCGATCTTCAGGTCCTCCTTCGGGATCGCCTTCAGGCTTCCGCTGCCCGCGCCTTCCGAGCCGCCGCAAGCGGTCAGCGCAAAGACCATGGCACAAGACAGAATTGCTGCCAGCAGCCGTTTTGTCCTCTTCATGATTTCCTCTCCTCTTTTCCTTTTTTGTAGTTTTGATTGTAGCAAGCTCTCTTCTTGCTTTAATCCCTGAATACGATGCCAGTGTTTACATCCATGCTGTCAATGATGGCCAGCGATTCTACCCGTACGCCCTGCGAACGGATCAGATGGCCGCCCTCTTGAAATCCCTTTTCAATGGCAATGCCGGCCCCCACCAGCGTCGCCCCGGAGGAATGGATCAAATGGCACAGGCCGTTGAGCGCACTGCCCTTGGCCAAAAAATCATCGATGATCAAAACCCTGTCGTTTTCATTGAGAAATTTTTTGGAAACTATGATGTCATACACACGCTTATGCGTGAAGGATTCCACCTTGGTGGTATATACGTCGCCGTCAATGTTGGCGCTTTGGGATTTTTTGGCAAATACCACCGGCACATGAAAATACTGCGCCGCCACACAGGCAATGCCGATGCCAGAGGCCTCGATGGTTAGAATTTTGTTTACAAGGTCTTTCTCAAACAATCTGTAAAATTCCTGGCCCATTTTGTTAAACAGGTCTATATCCATTTGATGATTCAAAAAACTGTCTACTCGTCAAACATTAGGCATAATCACTATTCCATCTTTTAAAATTCTTTCCTTCAATAATTCCATGTATTAATGTATTGGTCATAAGAAACTCCTCTTATTTATTCATATATTTTTTCAGGAACGCAAACATTGCCTCCATCTCTTCTCTGGTTCCTACAGTGATACGCATATACTGCTCGATTCTCTCACTGCCCCAGAATCGCACATAGATGTCATGTGCCTTTAATGCTTCGAACAGCTCTTTCGCATCGTATTTTGGATGCTTTGCAAATATAAAATTGGACCCGGAATCCAGATATGTAAATCCAAGTTTTG
>UREB01000041.1 GCA_900546685.1 uncultured Eubacteriales bacterium
TAGGATAGCTTGTTTGAGTTTTATCGTCAGCGCGGTTTTGTCTCTGCCTTTGGCGTTGCATCTCGCACTGTATCCTCGTCAGAGATCCTTCCCTATTCGGATTCCGATTTAGACGTGCGGCCTATGTCTCTTTCGGTATTGGCTGCGCTGCGCAACCATGCTTTTGCTTGCCTTCCCTCGTATATCGCCTGGGATGAAGCGGCGCTGGCCTATGCTGTGAAAGCGGCCAGAGCGGCCCTGGGTGGCATATATGGTTTTTACAAAGGGGACACGCCTGTGGGATATGTATTTTACGAACCGCAGGAGGGGTGCATGCAGTTAAAGGAATGGTGCGTACCAGAAACATTGTATGCAGAGGCCCTTTCTGCGCTGCACGCAGAGCTGGGAGCTTCTTCCTATCGTCTGCGTTTGCCGGGGCAAACGCCTTTCGGTATGCTGCGCTGGGCTGAAGGCATCTCTTCTCCACCGCCAGATTCGCTGGGATACGCCAATCTGATATTGGATTGAGCTATTCCATCGTACCTCTGCTAAAAGCGCTCTCCACAGAGCGCTTTTTTATGCCATTTTGATAGAATCCCTGCACTTCTCAATTGGTAACGAATCTCTTTACCAATACTGATTCTACGCCCCGTATTCTGTATAATGGTAAATGGCCTTATTCATAGGCAAACGGTACTTTTGAAATCTATACGTTCAGAGGATCAGCATGGATTGTGAAGAACGATTGAAAAACATCGTAGATGGTTTTCAGCGTTGCCGAAATGCTTTCACCGCCATTGGTGATGAAACAAGGCAATTGATTTTACTGGTATTGTTGGCCAGCGACCTTTCTGGCATTCGTGTAGGAGAAATTGCCGAAAAAGCACATCTGACAAGGCCTTCTGTTTCCCATCACTTACAAATTCTAAAGAATTCCGGTATTGTATCCATGAGAAAAGAAGGCACAAAGAATTATTATTCTTTAAGTATAGACGGTACTCAATGGAAAAACATGTCCGCGTTGATAAACCTCATTTATGAGGGCGTTCAGCGCATCGAAACAAGAGAACATAGCAAACAAAAGGAGAAAGACGCATGATCTTAATTTTTTCAGGCACCGGCAACAGTGCATATGTGGCAAGGCAGCTCGGCGAGCTTCTGCAAGAGGAAACCATAGACGTATTTGCGCGGATCCGTGACAAAGATACCACTGCGCTGCAATCAGGCCGGCCCTGGATCGTGGTATGCCCTACCTACGCGTGGAGGATTCCCCGCATCTTGCATCAGTGGCTGGAAAACACGGCGTTGGAAGGATGCCGTTCGATCTATTTTGTCATGACCTGCGGCGACAATATCGGCTATGCGGAAAAAACGCTGAAAACGCTATGTGCTGCCAAACATATGGATTTTTGCGGTTGTTATCCCATCGTTATGCCGGAAAACTATATCGCCCTGTTTACCACGCCCACAAAAGAAGAGGCATTGGTTCTTCTTCGCCGGGCAGAGGGCAAAATTGCCAAAGCGGCGGACATGATTCGGCTTGGCAAACACTTCCCGGAGCCAACGATTCGTTGGCGGGATCGATTGAGCAGCGGCCTTGTCAATGATGCATTCTATCCGATGTTTGTGCATGCAAAGAAATTTTATGTCAAGGAATCGTGTATTTCCTGCGGGCAATGCGCCAGGCAATGTCCACTGCACAATATTCATATGGAAAATGGCAAGCCGGTATGGGGCAAGGCATGTACGCATTGTATGGCTTGCATCTGTCGCTGCCCGGCAGAGGCAATCGAGTACGGTAAACACAGCCGGGGCCTGCCGCGGTATGTTTGCCCGAAATAAGCCCGCGCCATTAAAAAAGGCCGCGTTTGCGGCCTTTTTCTTTTATGATCTGACGTATTTTTCTACCTGATCGCCATAGAGCTCCTTCAAGCGCTGCTGCAATTCCTCCTTGGCCTTTTGTACGGCCTCCGGGCTCAGCAACAAATCCACCACGGTGTCCGCCAGGGTTTTGCTATTCAGCATAATGAATTTTTCTCCGGCTGGGCTATCCACGATATTGCGGAATTCCACCGTATGGTTGGAGATCTTGCGTTCTGGCAAAATCGTCATATGCGGATTGATGGCTGGAATCACATGCGAAACGTTGCCAAGATCCTCTCCGCCGCTGTCCGCCGGCATCCCGGGCTGCATGGGCTCTCCCAGAGCCACGCAGTTTTCGCGGAAAAAGTCGCCCAGCACACTGTTGGGGATACGGTTTTTATATCCCATTTCTCCATGATATTCCACTGTACACCCAGTTGCCGCGGCCCCTGCTTCGATACAGCCTTCCACCTTTTTCCGAACATCTTCCACGATCATCGGCGTAGGGGCTGCCAGGCCCAGGGTCAGCTTTACATAATCGCGTACAGAACCTGTCTGCTCATAGCCCTCTACAAAGCCATAATCGATGCGAACGCCGTCCTCGGTCTGCTGGCGCATCATAGCCACAGCATTAAAGCACATAATGGCCGCGTCAAAGGCATTCTTTCCCTTCCAGGGGCGTGCCCAGGCATGGGCCGTCTGTCCATGGTATTCGATGACATAATGACAGCTGCACAAGCACTCGCCAGCCACACGGCTCATCGCTGTGGTAGGATGCACGGCCATGCAGGCATCCACATCATCGAATACACCGCCCTTCAAAAGGTCGATCTTGCCGCCATCTGTCTCTTCATACGGCGTACCAATGACAGAGAATGTGCCCTTGATATCAAACTTTTTCATGGCTTCGATCATCGCAGCCCCAGCACCCATGCTGGCCGCTGCAATCAGGTTATGTCCGCAGGCATGATCCAAACCATTAGGCAGGCAGTCGTATTCGGACAGCACTGCGATATGCGGCCCTTCCCCGTTTCGGTAGGTCGCAACAAAGGCAGTATCTACACCGGCCGGGTTCTCCGTAACCTCGTAACCCTTGCTTTTCAGATACTCCACCTGCTTTGCACAGGCTTTATGCTCTGTATGCGCTACTTCCGGGTTCTGGAAGATATATTGGCTGATCTCCATCAGCTCCGAGCGGATGGCCTCTACCTGCTGGCCGATGTATTGTTTCATCTCCTCTTTTCCCATGGGAAATGCCTCCTTTTTTCCACTGATTTTCCAGATTTTATTCTAAAAATAATGATAGACTTTCATAGAGGAAAAGTCAAAGAAAATCTTCCGAAATTCATTTTACAAGGCAATACAAACGTGTTATCCTATAAAAGAATAGAGAGCGCCCTATCGTCTTTCCAAGGAGGGAAATTCTATGTTTCAAAATTCTCGATACAGTATCGTTGTGAATATTGCCCTATTCCTGCTGGGCATATATTTTGTAGCAGCCCCGAATACCGCGTTGCCGACGATTGTTACCATATTGGCCGTGGCAGCCTTTGTTTACGGTGCATGGCAGTTGTTTTGTTATTATCGCGCAACGCAAACCGGCGCAGATACCAACAAACCGCTGCTTTTGGGGATTGTATCCATTGTTGCCGGCATTTTGCTTTTGATCTTCAAAATGCAGCTGATTCTTGGTGCGCTGCCCATCGTGTTTGCGGTTTGGATGGTCTTTATCGCTTTCCAGCGTGTAACGCAAGCCATGGCTATGAAAAATGCCGGCGTAATCAACTGGTACCTGCCGCTTATCACTGCTGTGATTTCGTTTATTTTGGCTATCATTGTGCTGACGCATATCATGCAGGTGAATGCAATCATCACCTCCATGATTGGCATTTACTGCATTGCGCTGAGTGCCCTGACGCTGGGTGAAATGCTGGCTATCAAAAAATAAATCTTGCCAAAAAGCAAGCCATCCGTTTGGATGGCTTTTTCTTTGAGAAAAGGAAGTGATTTTTATGATACGCGCTTACGGCAATGCTCCTTATCGGGTAGCGCTATTGCATGGAGGCCCTGGTGCACCCGGTACTTTGGCGCCCCTTGCGCGCAGATTATCTTGCTTCGGCGGCATGTTGGAGCACCTCCAAACCCAATACGATCTGCCATCCCTTTTACACAATATATCGGAAGAGCTTTCTCCCTTTGGTCCCGTTATAGTGGCTGGACATTCCTGGGGTGCGTGGTTAGGGCTGTGGACAGCGGCGCTTTTTCCTGCGCAGGTACACCGTTTGATTCTCATTGGAAGCGCGCCGCTTACCGATGCATACGTTCCGCAAATCATGCAAAGACGGCTGGCCAATCTTTCCTCTTCAAAAGCGAACTGTATGGCAAACGCGCTTGCCATGCTAGAAAATGGAAACTCCCAGCAGCGTCAAACAGCCATGGAGGCGCTGCCAGCGCTGCTCGCACAGTCGGATGCATATCAAACAGCGCCGGAAGCCGTTATTCCGGGTGATCTATGGCCAGAGGATGAGGCCGCCTATGCCAACCTATGGCCTTTGGCTGTTTCGCTACGCACTCAAGGTGCTTTGCTGCAATCGGCACTCTCTGTACACTGCCCCATTGACATTATACATGGCGCCTGCGATCCACATCCAGCTGAAGGCGTGTGTACACCGCTGCGGAAGATCGGCGTTCCCTTCACACTTCATCTTCTTCCCCGTTGTGGCCATACACCATTTACTGAGCGGTATGCACAGGACGATTTTTATCAGTTGATGCGAACGCTTTGCTTTGCATAAAATAACGGGCTATCGCCTGTTTTTTTATTGCTGTTTTTTCATCCCCTTCAAGTTACCAAAATGCCCCTTAGAGGCTGTGCACAAGCTTACGATGGGCACCGCTACCAAAGAAATCAGCATACCGATGACGCCGATCATGGGCGCGTGGCCCACAAACCCCTCTACCCCAGCCAGAGCCAATATCGTCATCACCAGTGAACCGCCTGCCCCTAGCAGCAGGCCGGCCCAAGCGCCCTCTCGTGTGGTCTTTGGATAGAAAAGCCCCCAAATATACGGCCCTAAAAAAGCGCCTGCTATGATGCCCCAAGAATAGCTCATTAGGTCCACAATGGGAATACGGAAAATCGTGACGGCCAAGGATAGTGCAATGAATAATACGCACATGCCGCGAAGCAGAGCATGGGTCCTTTTTTCGCGGTTTGTCTTGATATGCTTGGCCACCAAATCCACAGAAAACGAAGAGCTAGCGGACAACACCAATGCCGACAGTGTGGACATACTGGCAGAGAGCAACAGTACCAGCACAATGGCCATCAAAATCTCGGGTATGATGGAAGTGTCCATCAGCATCGTTGTCATGATATTGACATTGGGATCCAGCGCTTCCGGCCCTAAGATAACGCGGCCCATAGCGCCGCAAAAGTATGCGCCGCAGCCAATGAGCAGTGCAAATATCGTGCAAATATAGGTTGCCTTACGGATAGCCCCCTCATCCTTAATGGCATAGAATTTGTGGATCATATGCGGCATGCCCAGCGCACCCAGGCTGGTGAGAAGCACCAGCCAGACCAAATCCCATCCGTTGCTGCCCGGCGTATAGGCAGCGGCCTGAGACAGCGCTTCGGAAACGCTGCCAGTAAGCGACACACCCTTGGCCGCAACAAAGTATACCAGCAAACAAACGCCGCCGATCATGATGCTGCCCTGGAAAAAGTCCGCCAGCGCTGCGCCAAAATACCCGCCGAAAAAGACATAGAGAGCCGTTAAGCATGCGATGAGAATATAACACACATTAGCATCTATCCCAAATGCCGCAGTAAACAACAGATTGATACCCTGGTACACGGAAGCGGAATACGGAATTAAAAATAGAAAGATGATGACGGCCGAAAAGGATTGCAAATAAGGGCATTCAAAGCGCTTGGCCAAAAACTGGGGCATGGTAGACGCATCCAACGCGTGGGTGATGCGCCGCGTGGGCCCTGCCAGGACCAGCCATGCAAATAAGCACCCCAAAATGGCGTTTCCTATACCAACCCACATACTGGAAAGCCCAAATTGGCGGCCAAGATCGCTGGCATAGCCAATAAAGATTACAGCAGAAAAATAGGAAGTGCCGTATGCAAACGCGCTCATCCAAGGGCCGACATTCCGCCCTGCCAGCATAAAATCCGAAGTGTTGCCTGCCCGGCTCCTGCTGTATATGGCTACCCCGGCCATCAGCAACAAAAACAACCCCAATACAATGTACTTAGCCATCCTCTTTATCCCCTTCAAAACTTTTTAGCATTGTATCATGTTACAGCGACAAAGTACAAGGCAAAAGAGAGAAAAAAGTGGAAATATCAAAAAAGGGCGGGATCAACCGCCTCTTTTGCACGTTATTGGATGCGTTTTGCAATATGGCATAGGCCCCACAACGCCTCATCCTCTTTGGGGGAAAAGGCCGTTGGCAGACCGGTGGCCTGCTCAATCCGTTTCCGCATTTCTTCGGATTTAGACAACTTTCCACCGCAAAGAACGATACGGTCTATCGCCGGGTTCAGCGCCCTTAGCTTGGCAATGGCCGCTGCATAAGCGTTTGCCAAGCCATCCATCGTCGCGGCAAAAAGATTGCACGCTGTAAGATTGTCTTTACCGATGTTTTGAATGGCACCCTCGCCCTGGCCAATGTAAAAATCCGGTTTTACGGACAGAGCCTGTGTATCTGCTTTGACCTGTTGCCACATCGCCTTCCAAATATCCTGCTTATCTACCTTTTGCCCTGTGATTTTTTCCAAAATATCCGCATAAAAATCTATCACGACATCCATGGCCCTGCCGCCCGGCTGGCGCGTGATCGTCATTAGGCTGCTGCCCTCAAAAAACGGACGCAGCTCCATATCCGCCTTTACATATCCTTTGACAGGCGCACAGAGAATGCCGCCCGTGCCCAGCGTGATCACCACGGAAGTAGCGATGTTTTCTATCTGGTCTACAGAGCCATATACGCTGGCCTGGTGATCTCCGATGTCGGCAAACAACGGCACGCCGCGATAATCGCCCAGCGGCTCTGTCTCACAGACGATTTCTGGAAAGCTGAGCGCACCGGCACCTACCATGTCGATGGTACGTTGGTTCCAGCATCTCTTAGGGGCATTTGCAAAGCCGGTAGATGCGGCGCTCGTCAGATGGCAAGCATGGCGCTTTCCGCCGGACATTCGATAAATCAGGTAGCTACCAAGGGTATGAAACATGGCGTCTGAAAGATCTAGCGTATGGTCTTTGAGATACGAATACAGGCTGCAGGCCGCGATCCCAGCCTTGTATCTTGTGCCCATAGAGCTGATGGCTTCCTGGCCCAGAAGGCCCTGCAATTTTTCCAAATCGCTGCCACCCAGCTTGGGACGTTCGGCACGGGTATCTTGCCAACTTACATAGGGTGTAATGGCGGTTTCTCCTCTGGTCAGGACAAAGCCGTGCATTTGCGTGCTGAATAATATGCCCTTGACCTCTGGTTCTTTTTCAATCTGATCGTCCACCAGGCCGATCACGCCTTGGTAGAGCAGATCGGCATCCAGCTCAAAACAGGCCGCATCCTCATTGGCCAGGCGCGCCGGCGTCGGCGTTCTGGTCTTATGGCCCAAGGTATTGGCCTCCGTATCCAATACGGCGGATTTTAGAAAGCTACTGCCAATATCCAATGCAATGATTTTCATCGTTTCTCCCTCTTTGTATGTTGATTACTTTTATTATACTAACGCTCGAAATGAAGAGCAACCATTCCCTTTGATTCTATCATTCACGTTTGGTTCTTCCGTATTATAATCTAAAATAGAAATACGCATAAGGTGGTGCATAGTGAAGCGTTTTTTGTTTCGGCTTTTGCGGCTTATGGTGGGCTATTTTATTTACGCCACCGGTATGGTCTTCTGTATGCAGGGAAATCTCGGCTATTCTCCTTGGGACATTTTAAACAACGGTTTTAGTCATATCTTTGGTTGCAGTTTTGGCACTTCCAGCATTACCATCGCTTTTATTCTCATCCTTGTATTGCTGCTCTTCAAACAAAAAATTGGGATCGGCACCATTGGCAATATGATCTTTTTAGGGCTTTTTTGCGATTTTCTATTGGAAAGCGGCTGGATCCCTTTGATGCATACCTGGTACATGGGCATTCTCTTCATTATCATCGGCGCCGCGATTCTTGCCTTTGCTACTTATCTGTATGTAGGCGCCGGATTTTACGCTGGGCCTCGTGACGGTATCATGCTCTTGTTTACGGAAAAAAGCGGATGGCCAGTCGGCCTATGCCGCATTTTAATTGACATTACCACAGCGGGCGTGGGCTATCTGATGGGTGGCTTTTTGGGCATTGGCAGCGTTGTCAATGTGCTTGTGATGGGGCCAATGATCCAGTTGATGTTCCGCATCTTTCATTTTGATTCCAAGGCCGTACATCATGAAAGCGTAGCGGATACCTATCGTTTTCTGCGAGATGCTGTGCAGGCCAAACGGGCCGCGCATCCCGTAAATAAGGATTAAGCGGGGCAGGTTTTCCCCATTACAAACGCCGAATGTACCGCACAGGCAAAACAGCCTGTGCGTTTTTTCTTGCTATAAAATATGCTGCTCACTCAGCAATGCCCTTTGCGCCCGCCAATCCGGATAGACCTGCTGCAAAACCCGGTAAAACGCAGCGCTGTGGTTTGGCTCTACCAGATGCGACAGCTCATGCGCTAAAATATAATCGGTACAGCTCAGCGGCGCATGAACGAGCTTTGGGTTCATGGTAATCACCGCCGTCTGCACCTGGCAAGTGCCCCAACAGCGTTTCATATTGCGCAGTTTTAAGGTGGGATATGGGATATCAAACGGCTGAAAAGCAGGATAAACGGCTTGTAATCGTTGCCGGCATATGGTCTGGTAAAGGCCCCTCAGCGCTGTATTCAGCATCGCCTGATTTTTCTTTTCCTCGCCTTTATCTTTCACGGCCAAAATGCAGGTATCCGTACCGATGGAAAGCCCTCTGCCCTGCGTGGCCAACATAAGCGCAAATGGCTTTCCAAGCAGCCAAAGCGGCGCGCCATCCTTGGCTTCAGGCCGAGCCTTTAGATTGCAGAGGAGCCGCTCTTTCTGCTTAAGGCGCCGCCATATCCAGTCCGCCTTTTCCTCCACAAACGCCTGTATAAACGCATTGGAGACCCGCCTAGGCGCCGAAACTTTAACTGCCCCCTCCGCTGTGATGCGCAGGTTTACATGCTTTATTTTTTTGCGCTCTATACAATATTCGATGCGCTTTCCACTATATTCGATGCTTGGCACGCGTGCCTGTCCTCCTGTTTTGCAAAAAAGCAATGGATTGTGTATCATTCTATATACATAGCATACACTATTTTCAAGAAAAGAGGGAGAACATGGATCTTTCCAAACGCATCGAGACGGGCACTTTGCTTGCCTACGGCCTACTATTGATCTGCGCTGGAGGTTTTATGACCTTTTTCCCCGACGTATTTATGTCCATGGTCTCCTTTTTGCTGCTATGCTTTTTCGGTATTTCTTTTGTCTTAAATGCCATCGCGCTTTTTTCCCGCCACCCCAAGCAGGAAAAGCGGCGTGCGCTGCTGTCCACAGGCTCTCTGGTGGGCGACCTTGCCGCCTTTATCCTGGTTTTGATATTTGAGGACAGGCTGTTTACCATAATATCTCTTTGTTTTGGCATTTGGACGCTGTTTAACGGGCTGGTAAAGCTGATCCTATACGTGGAGTACCGTAAAAACCAGGTATCGGGCCGCTTGCTTACACTGTTTGCGGCCGTGGTATCGTTGGTGCTAGGATTCGTTTTTCTGGCCAGCCCCGCCATGCACCGTGAAACGTCGGTATTCATTTGCGGTGTGTATCTGATGGTATATGGCATTACCTATATTCAGGATTTCATTCGGCAGGTATATCCTTCCGCCTTTGTACCTGGCAAGCGTCGTTTGCATCTTGGATGGCCTGCCTTTCTCGTTGCGCTGATGCCCAATGCGATGATCAAAAAAATCAATGCGATGTATGCAAAAAAGCAGGTGCCGCCGCTTCACGCTGAAAAGAGCAGCGCCCCGCCGGATATTGAGGTATTCGTACACGCCTCGGAGGAAGGGTTTTCCAAATTTGGGCATGTGGACCTTTATTTTGAAGGGCGCGTATATACCTATGGCTGCTATGATGACCGTACCAAATGGTTCTTTACCCTGCTGGGCGAAGGACACTTGATTACCACAGAACACAAGCAGGCGTATCTGCGCCTTGCCATCGCATATAGCAAAAAAACCATTTTCGGGTTCGGGCTGCGCCTAACCGAGGAGCAAAAGCAATTTGTTCGGCATAAGCTCAAGGACTTTTCCGCCTGCCTGGCGCCCTGGTATCCTGATGCACAGCTTGCCGAACAGGGCCGGCTGCCCAACGAGCCTTATGATGATTATGCCAGCCTTTTGTATACGCAGACAGATGCGCAGTTCTTCCGGGTAACCAAAGGCCGCTTTAAGACATATTTCGTACTGGGCACAAATTGCGTTC
The DNA here is from genome assembly GCA_900546685.1 of uncultured Eubacteriales bacterium. GTDB lineage: Bacteria > Bacillota > Clostridia > Christensenellales > QAND01 > UMGS1975. Next base: position 10,395 of record UREB01000041.1, read on the forward strand.
TATGGGCGGACCAAATTTTGGGGGCCGCTGGTCTGGATATGATTCGTGTCAGCGGCATCATCACGCCGGGATCGTATTATGATTACCTAACAAAGCAGTATCATATGGAAAACACCGCCGTGATTTCCTATACCGTATACCGAGAAGAGCAAACAACCTAAAATTTGGCGTATTTTTGCCTTTCTTGTCTTGTCAACGGCGGTACAAAGGGGTAAAGTATATTGTAAATTGCAAAGGAGGGATGTTGTGATGTCTTTTACCTATTATCCCAAAGGAGTATGTTCGCAAAATATACAAATTGAATTGGCAAAAGATCATACCATCCAGGATATACAAATCATTGGTGGCTGTGACGGAAACTTAAAAGGGGTGCGGGCCCTTTGCATCGGCCAAAAGGCAGAGGATGTGATCCGCTCTCTCAGCGGTATCCATTGCGGCCCGAAGGCCACCTCTTGCCCGGACCAGATCTCCAAGGCGCTTACCATGGCGCTGGCCCAGCAATGAATACCAAAGCTAGAATACAAATGAGACGGAGTTCATCTATCCATGGCATACTATGATGATTTTTATCAAGAGCCCAGGCAAAAACGCGGATCTACACCGCAGCGCAGGCCGGCGCCTTCCTCTAGGCAAAGCGCGGCGCGCGGCCCTCGGTACGCCGCTTCCCTGAAGACGAATCAGCCGAACAAGCGGCGTACCAGCGGGTATCAAAGCGGCGGGGGCGGGCGTTTCCGCCTGAACAGGTTGACGCGTACCATTCTTATGGATCTTGCATTGACCATCGCTGGGCTTTTAATTTTTCTGCTATTTC
>UREB01000042.1 GCA_900546685.1 uncultured Eubacteriales bacterium
TAGGGCCGCTCGGTGTTAGCATCAAGCCACAGTACAATACACCCTTAAACGACCGCCCTTCCTTTTCCATGGCCCTTACCGTAGGCAGCACGATGGTGTCGATCACTTCTTGTCTCAATTCTTTTGTAAAAGTAGGCGTAGGACAGAAAGCCCCCATACCGCCGGTATTCGGCCCTTTGTCGCCATCGTAAGCACGTTTATGGTCTTGGGCAGCCGGCATCGGTGCAATATGCTTGCCGTCACAAAAACACAAAAAGGAAACCTCCGGCCCTGTCAAAAATTCTTCTATGAGCACCTTGGACCCAGCAGTGCCAAACACATGATCCTCCATGATCTCCGAAACCGCCTGTTTGGCCTGCTCTAGTGTCTGGCAAATGTAGACACCTTTTCCCAGGGCCAATCCATCTGCCTTTACAACGACCGGCAGCGGATGCGTATCTAAAATTCGGTATGCCTCCTCAACAGATTCACATACGCTGAACCCGCCTGTCGGTATTGCATACTTTTTCAATAGCTCTTTTGTAAAGGCTTTACTGGCTTCGATCTGGGCAGCCGCAGCGTTTGGGCCAAATGCTTTGATCCCTTTTTCATTCAACTTGTCCACCATACCCATAGCCAATGGATCATCCGGTGCGACAACAACCAGATCAAACTGCTCCTTGACAGCATAGGCTACCATGCTCTCAATGTCCGTCGCTTTGATGGGCACACAGGTTGCGATCTGGGAAATGCCCCCATTGCCGGGTGCGCACCATAGCGTATGCCCCTGCTTGTACAGGGTTTGCGCAATGGCATGTTCCCTTCCGCCTCCGCCTACGATTAGTATCTTCATTGATCTGTATGCCTCCTTTAATGCTTAAAATGGCGCATATGGGTAAATACCATTGCAATGCCCAATTCATCACAAGCCTTGATACTATCCTCATCACGAATACTACCGCCCGGCTGGATAATCGCTGTAATGCCTGCCGCACCGGCCGCCTTGACGCAATCATCAAACGGGAAAAACGCATCCGAAGCCAGCACTGCGCCCTTGACCCGCTCCCCTGCATGCTCTATGGACTGCTCTACCGCCCAAATCCGATTGACTTGGCCCGGACCAATGCCGCAGCTTACCTGATCTTTGGCAATGGTAATGGCATTGGATTTTGTATGCTTTACCAGCTTCCAGGCAAACAAGAGATCCTCCATCTCTTTTTCCGTCGGCTTACGCTTGGTGGGCACCGTCAGTTCCCCGATGCCTCCCTGGTTAAATTCCTGTACCAGCAGACCGCCCATGACCTTTTTCATATCCAGCATGCCTTCCGGCAGTTCCTCACGGATGCCGGGCAGCTCTAACACACGAAGGTTTTTCTTTTTGCAAAGAATTTCCAGTGCCTCCGGCGTGTAGGCAGGCGCCACAATGATTTCCAGGAAAATCTTAGCCATCTCCGCAGCCGTATCCGCGTCGACCGTCCCGTTTGTCACTACAATCCCGCCAAAAATGGATACAGGATCGGCCTCATACGCCTTTTGGTACGCCTTTGCCGTGGTATCTGCCAATGCTACGCCACAGGGATTGGCATGCTTTACGCCTACCACTGCAATCTTCTCGGTATTATCGCGGAATTCACGCAACAGTTCCAGTGCGCCGTTTGTATCGTTGATATTGTTATAGGAAAGCTCTTTTCCATTGAGCTGCTTTGCCATCGGGAGGGTTGCCGGCGAAGCGTCTATCTCTTTAAAGAACATCGCCTTTTGATGGGGATTCTCCCCATAACGCATATCCTGTACCTTTTCATAGGTCATGGTAAATTGATTCGGAATCTCAGCATGGGTATAATCGCGTAGATATTTTGCAATCATTGCATCATAGGCCGCCGTATGTTCAAATACCTTTCGACATAATGCCAGTTTGGTGTCGTAGCTGACTTGTCCATGCGCTTTCAGCTCCTCAAGCACGACGTCATAGTCTGCTACATCCACGACTACCGCTACATCCCTATGGTTTTTCGCAGCCGCACGCAGCATACTGGGGCCGCCTATATCAATATTCTCAATGCACTCTTCAAAAGAGACACCGGGCTTCAGCATGGTCTGCTTAAACGGATATAGATTTACACAGACCACATCGATGGGCACAACGCCCAATGCATGAATCTGATCCATATGAGCCGGATTTTCACGCATAGCCAAAATACCAGCATGTACCATGGGGTGCAGGGTCTTTACCCGCCCATCCAGACACTCCGGAAATCCCGTAATATCGCTGACATTGGTAACCGGAACCCCCGCTTCTTTTAAGGCCTTTTCCGTTCCGCCCGTACTCACTAGTTCAAAGCCGCACTCTACCAGCCCCTTTGCAAAAGGCACCAGGCCTGTCTTATCCGATACGCTTAAAAATGCTCTCCTTTTCATTGATCTTCCTCCTCCACGTACACCTTACGCTGTTTTACACAGATCTTATCCTGTACCAATAAACGCACTACCTTCGGCAAAATAATATGCTCTGCCTGTTCCATCACCCGTGCCTGGAGCACCTCCGGCGTATCGCTGGGGTATACTCGCACCGCTTTTTGCATGATAATGGGGCCTGTATCCGTTCCTTCATCTACAAAGTGAACCGTCGCGCCCGTGAGCTTCACGCCGGCCGACAGCACTGCCTCATGCACTTTAAGCCCGTAATACCCCTTGCCGCCAAAGGAGGGAAGCAGCGAAGGATGAATGTTTACAATGCGGTTCGGATAGGCCTTGATCACGTTTTCTCCCAAAATGGCTAGATACCCGGCCAGCACGATCAAATCAGCGTCAAACGCTTTGAGCGCCTCTAAGATGGCCTGGTCAAACTCCTCCTTGCTTTCATACGCCTTGCGCATGATGATCTTACTGGGAATGCCATGCTTTTTTGCCCGCTCTAACGCGTATACATCCTTTTTGGAGGAAATGACGCCGGCAATACGTGCATCGTGAATCTCTCCGTTTTCTATGGCGTCAATGACGCTTTGCAGATTCGTGCCGCCGCCCGATACCAAAACACAGATATTTTTCATTTTAGCAGCTGCACCTTCTCTTCGCCCGCAGCCACATCGCCGATGATATAGGCAGTCTCGCCTGCTTTTTTTGCAGCCTCTAACGCTCTGTCTGCCATGTTTGGATTGACCACTAGCACCATACCGATGCCCATATTGAAAATGTTATACATCTCCATCACATCCAGACCGCCCGTTTGCTGCATCAATTTAAACAGTGGCGGCATAGCCCAGGCTTTCAAATCGATTCTAGCACATAGGCCGTCCGGCACGACGCGCGGTACATTTTCAATGAAACCCCCACCCGTAATATGGGCAATCGCCTTTACATCCGCTACCTTGCAAATTTCCTGTACAGCGTTTACATAGATGCGTGTCGGCCGCAGCAATGCTTCTCCCAGTGTGCAGTCCAGCGCTTCAATCCATTGGGACAGCGAATCCTCCGTCATAGAAAAAATCTTACGAATCAACGAATAGCCATTGCTGTGGGCGCCTGAGGAAGCAAGGCCAATGAGCACATCGCCGGCCTGCATGCGGCTGCCATCTATCACATCCGCCTTATCCGCCAGCCCCACGGCAAACCCTGCCAGATCATAGTCGTCCTTGGCATAAAAGCCGGGCATTTCCGCTGTTTCTCCGCCAATGAGCGCACATCCTGCCTGCCGGCAGCCTTCCGCCACACCGGAAACAATTTTGGCCGCCTTTACTGGCTCCAGCTTACCAACAGCCAGATAATCCAAAAAAAACAGAGGCTTTGCCGCATGGCATGCAATGTCGTTGACACACATTGCCACGCAATCGATCCCGATGGTATCGTGCTTATCCAGCAGCATTGCCAGCCTTAGCTTGGTTCCAACGCCGTCCGTACCGGATACCAAAACGGGTTGGCGCATCTTCAGGGCATCCTCGATGGAGTAAAATCCTCCAAAACTGCCCAGCCCGCTCAAAACATTGTCATCAAACGTCTGCGCAGCCATATTTTTAATTCTACGCACCACGTCGTAGCCCGCCTCTACATTCACGCCTGCGTCTGCGTATGCTTTTGCCATGTGTACTTGCCTCCTAAATGATTATAGCTCTTTGGCTAACTGTTGAATTTTTGCGTCTTTTTGCGCTACGCCATCTGCCATTTCCTTTTTGTAAGCAGAAAGCTTGTCCCACAGCTCTGGCTGGCCGGCCGCTAAAATCTGCACCGCCATCAAAGCGGCATTTTTTGCACCGTCCACCGCCATGGTTGCTACCGGAATGCCCGGAGGCATCTGCACCGTGGCCAGCAAAGCATCCATACCACCCAGATCTCCGCTGCAAAGCGGCACGCCGATTACCGGCAGAATGGTATGCCCTGCAATGGCGCCTGCCAAATGCGCCGCCTTACCTGCCGCGGCAATGATAACCCCAAATCCATTTTTATAGGCGTTTTCCGCAAATTCGCCTGCAACGGCAGGGGTGCGGTGTGCGCTCATAATATGCGTCTCTACCTCGATTCCAAACGATTTCAGTGTCTTTACCGCTGCTTGCATTACGCCCCAATCGCTGTCGCTTCCCATAATCACTGCTGCTTTTGCCATTTTTGCACCTCTCTTATTTTCTGGCATTCATCGCTGCCTCGTATACCGTTTCATACGATACATTTGCTGCTCTGGCCGCCCTTTGCACATCCTCATTTTCCGGCTTTGCCGTCATACGCCCGCAACGCATAGCAGTTTTAACACGGATTGCACCATAGGCAGTTTCCACCGTTTCTTCTCCTCTGGGCATTATCGTCCGCCTTGCGTTGTATGTACGTACACCCAGCGTAGTGGTATGCTCTAGCATCTTTGGTACAATCTGCCCGTTGTCCAATCGATAGAGAGCGCAGAGCTTTGTTCCCATACGTCCCTTTTTCATATAGATAGGCTCGGTCCAAACATCCAAAGCGCCTGCTTCCCGAATACGATCTGCCGCATAGGCAACGGCTTCCGGCGTCATATCATCCAAATTTGCTTCGGAGATGGATACCTCATCTGCTACGCCTTCCGTTTCCCCCCAAAAGATGCGTAAAAAGTTTAAAATTCCAAAATCCTTTTTGCCCAGGCCATGGCCTACCGCCTGCGTTTTCATCGTTGGCATGGGGCCAAAATCATCCGCCATCGCCGCTGCAATGGCCGCCCCAGTCGGGGTGCAAAGCTCTCCTTTTACCTCGGTTTGGTACATCGGCTTACCCTGCAAAATCAAAGCTGTTGCTGGCGCCGGTACGCCGAATACACCGTGTGCCGCCTTTGCCATGCCGCTACCCACATGAATGGGAGAGCATACGATTTTTTCTACACCCAGCTTATCCAACAAGATGGCGGTTCCCACAATATCCACAATGGCGTCCGTAGCCCCCACCTCATGAAAGTGCACTTTTTCTATGGGGTTGCCGTGTACGGCCGCTTCTGCTTTGGCTATGGCATAGAATATTTTTTGCGCCCGTTCTTTTGCGCCTTGTGAAATGGTGCTGTTTTCTATAATCTGCTTGATCTCTCCATATCCGCGCGCCAAGCGATGGATATGGTCATGATCGGATTCATGCGTATGTTCGTGGTCAGGGGTATGGTCGTGATTATGTTCATGAGCATGCACATGGTCATGATGTTCGTGATCGTGGTGATGAGCATGCTCATGATCATGATGCTTGTGATCAAGGTGATGGGTATGTTCATGATGCTCATGGGGATCCTCTTCTTTGGTTAGGTGCACATGCACGTCCGTGCCCGTAATTCCCCACTTTGCTTTTTTCTCAATATGCAGATCGTACTCATCGGAAAGGCCCAGCTTGGCCAGCTCCGCTTTCAAGTACTCGGGATCGATCCCCAAATCAAGCAGCGCGCCGATGGTCATATCCCCGCTGATACCTGCAAAGCAATCCAAATACAGTGTTTTCATCGAACCAACTCTCCCGTCGCAAGTTTATTGATTTGCCCGGCCAGATAACCGGCCCCGAATCCATTATCGATATTCACTACGCTGATGCCGTTGGCGCAGGAATTCAGCATGGTCAGCAACGCGGATAAGCCTCCAAAGTTGGCCCCATACCCCACAGACGTAGGCACAGCAATCACTGGCACCTCCACCAGGCCGGCCAATACTCCCGGCAAAGCTCCTTCCATACCGGCCACCGCGATGATGACGTTTGCCTGTTTAATCTCCTCTAGCTTGGCAAACAACCGATGGATGCCCGCCACACCGATGTCATAATATCTAGAAACCTTATTTCCCATACACATAGCCGTCAGCGCCGCCTCTTCACACACAAATAAATCGCTGGTGCCGGCAGCACAAATGGCAATATCCCCTCTCTCGTGCCTTTCTCCCTGCCAACAGACTGCAATTTGGGCCTCGGGATAATAGGTCAGCTTGTCCTTCACGCTGAGCATATCAAATTTATCAGAAGAGATCCTGGTTACCATGACATGGGTAGACGCTACCTTAAGGATGTGCTGCAAAATCCCATCGATCTGCTCCGCCGTTTTTCCGGCTCCGTATACGACCTCCGGCAGTCCCTGCCGCAATTCTCTATGATGATCGATCTTGGCATAGCCGATGTCTTCAAACGCCAAAGATTTGATCTGTTTTTCTGCCTGCTCTAGAGAAATATCCCCCGTTTTTACCTGTTCCAGTAACGTCTGAAGATTCACCGCACCGGCTCCTTCCCTATGTTCATATTGCCTGTTTTGTATCCCTGCATATCCAACGCTACATAGCGATAGCCAACCGCTTTGATGCGCTCTGCAACGCGTTGCATATCCTCATTCTGTATAAAGGCCTGCATACTATCTTTGGAAAGCTCCACCCTGGCCAAATCGCCATGATGGCGCACTCTTACGGCCGGGTATCCCATCTCGTGAAAGACCTGCTCTGCTTTATCAATGCGCTCCAAAGCCTCTATGGTAATCGTATGATCTGTAGGGATCCTCGTTGCTAAACAAGCATAGGCAGGCTTTTGCGCTGTCGGCAGCCCCATAGCGGCGCTCAGCCTTCGTATAGCCGCTTTATCATAGCCTAGCATCTGCAGAGGGCTCAATACCCCCAGCTCCTTTGCCGCCTTACTGCCGGGACGGTAGTCGGATAGATCATCCACATTGGCTCCATCGCATACAACAGAAAATCCATCCTGTCTGGCCTGTGCTGTGATGGCCCCAAACACACTTTTTTTGCAAAGGTAACAGCGGTTGATCGGGTTTTTTGCTATATTTTCATCTGCCAACACATCCAGAGGAATAATCTGCAAATCAATTTCATGTTCTTTGCAAAACTCTTTTGCTTCGTTCAATTCCCACTCCGGTACGAAAGCCGAACGGCATGTATATGCTTTCACATTTCTGCCCAACGCCTGCTTCGCACAGGCCAATAGAAAGGTACTGTCCACGCCGCCGGAAAAAGCGATGGCCGCCCTGCCCTGCTGGCAAAACCAATCTATGAGTTTTCGTTCCTCCATTGCCAACCACACCTTCTCTGTTTTCCTTAGCCGTATTGTAATATTATAAACCATATCCCCAGGCTCTGACGAGCCTTTTCCGAAAGATTCTTGGAAAAATAAAAAACACCGCATTGATAGTGCGGTGTTTCTTTTTTGTTATTGGACCGGATACACGGATACCTGCTTTTTGTCGCGGCCTTTGCGCTCAAACTTTACAGTTCCGTCCACCAATGCAAACAGCGTATCGTCGCCGCCGATGCCTACATTGAGACCCGGATGGATCTTCGTACCACGCTGACGGACGAGAATATTGCCGCCCAGGACGAATTGGCCATCCCCGCGTTTTACGCCAAGGCGCTTGGATTCGCTGTCGCGCCCATTTCGGGAGCTACCTACACCTTTCTTATGTGCCATGGTTTACACCTCTCTCATCCATTGATTATTTGCCCAAAGATTCAATCTCGATCTTCGTATACGGCTGACGGTGGCCCGTCTTTTTGCGATAGTTCTTCTTCGGCTTATATTTGAAAACGATGACCTTTTTGCTCTTGCCATGCGCCACGACCTTAGCCTTGGCTACGACATCCTCCACAACAGGCGTGCCCACCGTGGTTTTTTCGCCATCGACCACCATCAAAACCGGAAGTTCTACGGTTTCTCCTACAGCAGCATCCAGCTTTTCCACATACAGGGCCTGCCCCTGCTCCACTTTATACTGTTTGCCGCCGGTTTGAACGATTGCGTACATTGTTGCACCTCCCCATCCAAATATTTTGGGACTCGCCAAAATCAGGTAGCCTTGCAGCATTTAGACCTGTTCTGAGCGGTAACACTGAATTAGTATACAGCACTTCTACGCGTCTGTCAATCATTATCCAGGCGTGTTGCGCCCTCTGTGTTTTCTGCTTGTTCCAATGTCATGCCCTCGCACTCCAAATGCTCTAAGTGCATATTATCGCACGGCAAAACAAATACCGCTTTGCCCTGTACCGGCGGGATCAGCTTTGCCCCGCCATGCATCATGGATTCGATTTCTGAGATATTGGCCGGATGCGCCTTGATAACAACGGCCCGGCAGTCCGTTTCGTAAAACAGCTTCATCACCTGTTTACGAGCCTTTTGCGCCATCGTAGCACGACTTACCACCATCCCAAGCCCATCGCAGTATGGGCATGGCTCATGGATAACAGAATCCAGTGAAGGCTTAAGCTTTTTACGTGTCATCTCCACAATGCCCAGCCCTGTAATGCCTAGTATCGTCGTGCGTGTCCGATCTTTTTTCGTTTCCTCCCGCAAGGTTTCTACGACCTTTTCACGGTTTTCCGCGTCCTCCATATCGATGAAGTCTATCACGATGATTCCGGAAATTTCCCGAAGCCGGATCTGGCGCGCCACCTCCACGGCGGCTTGCAGGTTTGTGTTTAGAATCGTTTCCTGTAAATTGTCATTGCCCACATATTTGCCGGTGTTGACGTCAATGACGGTCAACGCCTCAGCATAATCAAATACCAGGTATCCGCCGTTTTTCAGCCAAACTTTCCTTCGCAGCGCCTTTTCTATCTTGTTTTCCAGGCCGTAATATTCAAACATATCGTAATGCTTGTGGAATAGATGTACTCTGTCCAACAAATTGGGACTCATTACGGACACGCTTTGGCGCACCGCCTGATAAACATCCGAATTGTCTACGATCAGCGAATCGATCTGTTCGGTAAATAAATCGCGCACAGTCCGAAATACTAGGCTGTCTTCACTATGAATCAAAGACGGTGCTTTTGCCCTGGTAAAGTGTTTTTGTATGTTTTCATACGTCTGTATCTGCTCATCGCATTCGCGCTTGAGCTCCTCTACACTCATCCCCAAAGAGACTGTGCGCGCAATCAGCCCCATGCCCTCTGGTTTGATCTGCTCTAGATTTTGCCGTACCTTTTCACGATCTTCTTCCCTCTGTATGCGCCTGGAAACGCCCAAATAATCCGCCGTGGGCATTAGCACCAGCGAACGGCTTGGAATGGTGATGTTGGTAGTAATCCTGGCGCCCTTTGTTCCGAATGGCTGTTTTGTTACCTGCACCATGATATCCTGGCCTACTTTCACAAGCGAACGGATATCCGGAATATATTCTTCCTCCGCCTTTTCCTTTTCATCCCCAAAGGCAAAATCCCCTGGGTCATAGTTGATATCGCCGGCGTAAAGGAACGCGTTCCTATCCAGTCCAATATCCACAAATGCCGCCTGCATGCCGGGCAGTACATTTTTGACCTTTCCCTTGTAGATATTGCCCACCAGGCGTTCTCCGCCCTTGCGCTCTACAAAGAGCTCTGCCAGCGATCCATCCTCTTCAATGGCGGCGCGCACTTGATAGGGATTGCTTTCCAAATAGATGATATTAGCCATCGGAATTCACCTTCTGTAAAAGATTAAATCAGGGATGGAGATTGAGACAACGGCGTAAAGGCATCCTTTTCCTTGCGCCACAATTCTATACGAAGTATCTGCGGCTGGCTTTGCACACCGGATAGATCACGCAAAGCCTGCCAGAAAGCCTTGGGTTGCAAATTGTCATTGCCACAGGAAAGCTGAGCTTCAATGCTGACGTCTTGAAATACTGCCTGCAAAATTCTCAGTCTCATGTTTTCTTGTTTCACACCGGATTTGCTCTTTTTTTCAAATAGATATTCCGGTGCTGCCATCAATTTTATCAAAGCATCTTTCATTGCCGTTTGTAGCTGCTTTTCCAATTGAAACCGATAGGTTGCAGCCTCTACCTGGCTCATGATGGTTTTTTCTTTCTCTTCGGCTTGCCGGGCTTGTATCACATGCACACCCGGTGTCGCGCACGCATTAAACGCTGCAGCAAAAGCTTCGGGCTCTAAATTCTCCTCTAGGCCAACCTCAAAATAATCGCCGATCGTCGCCAGCCCCACTCCCATTGCCTGCGCAAAGGACAAGATCGGATGCGGATTAAAGCCTTGTGAATAGGCCAACGGCATGTTGGCCCGCCTCAATGTGCGCTGCACACAACGCAGCAGATCCAAATGCGACATGTAACAGGCCGCGCCCTTGCGGCTGAATTTTGCAATCATCTTCATGCCTGCTCCACCCCGCAAACTTTCATCAATCCGCACCCCTGACAACCCTTTCGGCAATCCGGTGTTGTGATCCCTTGCACAGACCGTTGCTTTTCCAGCCACAAATAGCGTCTGGAAATCATTGGATCCAGATGCTCAAACGGGAATACCTCTTTCTCATCCCTGGTGCGGTTGGCATAGAAGGCGGGGTCAATGCCCGTATCGGCAAACGCCTGCATCCATCGATCATAGTCAAAGCATTCGGACCATCCATCAAATCTGGCCCCTCGCTGATAAGCAAGCTCTACAGCCGGCGCCAAACGCCTATCTCCTCTGGCAAATACACCTTCCAGCGCGCTGGTTTTTGCATTGTGTGTGTTAAACTTAATGCGCTTATATGGCTT
>UREB01000043.1 GCA_900546685.1 uncultured Eubacteriales bacterium
GTCCGCATGATCGACCAAGGCAGCAGCGAAATCAATATCATTGCCGGGGTGGAGTCGGATGATTTTGAGGTAGCATTGCGTGCCATTTATGCCTGCTTTGAAAACGAAGAGGAATGGATAGAATAATCACTATGCAAAGAAAAAGATCCTTCCAGGGTCTTTTTCTTATAAAAGAATGGAAAACAGAAAGGAAACCACACTTTATGATCCAATACAAGCAATTCCCTTTGGGCAGTTTAGGGACAAACTGCTATGTTGTATACGATGATACCAAGCAATGTGTGATCGTGGACGGAGATGGTTCCGGCCGGCCTGTGATGGACTTTATCGAGCAGGAAGGTCTGCATGTCGGGATGATTCTGCTGACCCATGCGCATTTTGACCACATGGGCGCCCTACCCGCTTTAAAGCAGGCATATGGATGCGAAGTGGGCCTTGGCGCCGAGGACGAGCCTTTGCTTTCGCAGCCCGCGCTCAATCTCTCTGCGCTGATGGGCGCGCCGCTATCCTTTCAAGCGGATAGGCTGTTTCAGGACGGCGATACCTTTTCCGTTGGGCAAATGCACTTTACCGTCCTCCATACACCAGGCCATACCCAGGGCAGTGTATGCTATTTGGTAGACCATCTTCTGCTTTCGGGCGATACGCTGTTTGCAGGCAGCTGCGGCCGTGTGGACTTTCCTACCGGCAACGCGGCCGCCATGATGGCTTCGCTTCGCAGACTGGCAAATTTAGAGGGGGATTATACCGTTTTGCCCGGCCATGAAGGCGTTACCACCTTATCCCGAGAGCGCCGCTTGAACCCTTATCTCAACGACTGATTGAATTAGGAGATGATTGTATGGAACAACCGCGCGTACAAACACAATACGGCTGGGTATCGGGCCGAGCGCATGAGAATGTGCATGCGTTTTTGGGCATTCCTTATGCCAAGCCTCCGGTAGGGCCGCTGCGGTTTTTGCCGCCCGAGCCGCCAGCGCCTTGGCAAGGCACACGGCAGGCCGATGCATATGGCGATGCCCCTATGCAATATGCAGAAACCGGCTTTACTACCATTCCCGCCTATGCACAGGATCGCACGCTGGAGCCGCCGCAGCATTTCAGCGAGGACTGCCTGACCCTCAATATCTGGCGCCCCGCCCATAGCAATCAGCCGCTGCCCGTCCTATTTTGGATCTATGGCGGGGCCTATGCCATGGGCAATGCCGCTATGGCCTTATATAGCGGCGAAGCAATGGCTCGCGAGGGTGCCGTGGTAGTATCGGCCAACTATCGCGTAGGGCTTTTTGGTTTTTTTGCGCACCCTTCCCTGCCCAAATCCGCCACCAACGCCGGTCTGCGTGATCTTTTGATGGCACTTCGCTGGGTGCAAGACAATATCGCGGCGTTTGGCGGAGACCCCCACAACGTAACGATACAGGGAGAATCTGCAGGGTCGGCCGCCGTGAATACGCTTTTGGTCTGCCCCCAGGCCAAAGGGCTTTTTCATCGTGCCATAAGCCAAAGCTTTTCTCCCTTCAACCATGACGAATGGGCGCATACACGGGCAGAAATGGAACAGCGCACGGCCGATTATCTAAAAACCGTCGGCATTGATACGCTAGATCAGGCCTATGCCGCGCCGGCAGAATCTCTGCTGGGTCGGCAGGCGGACTATATGGCTGCGGAGTTCTCCCCTTATGTAGACGGAGATTTGCTTCCGGAGCCTTTAGAGCAGGCTTTTTTGGCCGGGCATGTGTATGATGTGCCGGTGCTGTTAGGCTGTACGGCCAACGAAGCAACTGTGCTCATCGGCGACCGGCATCAAGTGACTCGCGCCTCCATTGAAGCCACCTTTGCCCGCAAGTATCCCCGCCATATCGATACGTTGTGGAACATGTACGGTGCTGAGGCGGAGCGCGATCCGGCAGCGGCCTTAGCCCGCTTCCGTTCGGAAAATACGCTGGCCAATATGCGATTCTATACGCAGGTTTTGCGCCGCTGTAACGCTAGCCCTGTGTACACCTATTTATTTTCCCGCCAAGTGCCAGGAATCGACTGCGACTTCTACGGGGCCTACCATGCCAGTGAGATCCCTTACCATTTCGGTAACCTAGCTGCGATAGCACGCCCCTTTACGCCAGATGACCATGCCTTAAGCCAGACCATGATGTCTTTCTGGCGCACCTTTGCCAAAGATGGGCAGCCTACTGCGCCGGGCCAGCCCGACTGGCGCCCATATGACAAGGCAGAGGATCTTTGGATGCATTTGGATATTCCTTGCCGGTTTGCCCCCTTGTCTTCTCCAGAGCGCACGGATTTTTTGCAAACGCTGCTGGCCGAGCGTACAGGGCTGTAAACGACAAATAAAAAAGGACGCGTTTGCGTCCTTTTTTTCGCTCATTTTTTATCCAAATCAAAATAATGGATATCAAACGCCTTATTTGTAATAAATAGACAATCCACATCCTCATCCTGGGTAGCGCCGTGCGTCATCACATTGCCCTCTTCAAACCAGATGAAGCTGCCCGGCCCAAAATCGCCTTTATCGGTATGCAGCGTGCCCTTCAATACATACATGCCATGGGCGCAGTGATGATCATGGATGGGCGTGACCGTTCCTTTCGGATACCGAATGTATTTGACAAGCATGCCGGTATCCTCATCCGTTACCAGGTATTGCTCATACGTCACATTGCCGGTATTCTTGCTAACATGCTTATGCTCTTCCGGTATAATCCGGTCTGCCGGAATTGCGAGATATCCCTTTTCCATCCCAATTGCCTCCTATGCTCTAAAAAGTTGCCGTATGTATGATAACGCCGAAGCGGCTGTTCCGTCAATCGGCGCTTTCCTCCCAATTTTCCACATAAGCCCTTACCCGCAGCTTGGCGCCGCAGTTCTGTGCCAATTTGCGGGATTTTTCAATCTCTTCCTGGCCTATGGAATCCACCACGGTAAACACGACATGCGGCACATAGCGGGACGCCAGCTTGGCAAACTCCAGCAAAGCAGGCAGAGCTTGCTGGCCGTATTGGCTATGGCAAATCTCCTGGTACGCTTCGGGCGTAGAGGCGTTGAGAGAGATGGAAAAGGTATCCACCAACCCCTTTGCCTCCGGCGTAATATCCCGCCCGTTGGCTAGGTTCCCCAACCCATTGGTATTGACGCGTACCGGCTTCCCCTGCCGCTTTACATAAGCGGCCACCTGTTTTAGCGTTTCCCAAGCCAAAGTAGGCTCTCCAAAGCCACAGAACACGACCTCCTCATACGCAGACAGATTTTGCATTTTTTCAATCACCTGTTCTGCGGTAGGCTCATGCTCCAGCCAAAGGCGGTGGCGCCCTACACCCTGGTTGGTATGGCGCAGGCAAAATGCACAGTTATTGTTGCAGCGGTTCGTTAGATTGACATACAAGCCGCTGCCATATTCGTACACATAGGTATCCATATCCATCATTCCTCAATTGCAAAGACTGCTTTTCCATTTTCCATGGTGTGCCGGGCCGCCTCCTCCGGCTCTATCCCTTTGCACTGTGCCAGCTGGCGGATGACAAGCGCTACATTGGAAGGATCGTTGCGCTGGCCGCGCTTGGGCACAGGCGACAAATAGGGGCTATCCGTTTCGCAAAGCACACGATCCATCGGCACATAGGCGGCCACTTGCTGCAGTTTATGTGCATTTTTGAAGGTAAGCGGGCCTGCAAAGGAAAGATAGAAGCCCATATCCAAATACTTTTTGGCATCCTCCAGCGATCCGGAATAGCAGTGCAGAATGCCCTTGACTCTACCCTTTCGCTGGCTGAGCAACGACAGCGTATCCTGGTGGGCCTCCCTATCATGGATGATGACGGGCTTATCCAGCTGAATTGCAAGATCCAACTGCTCGGCAAAAAGACGCTTTTGGACATCTCTCGGTGAAAAATCATAGTGGTAATCCAGCCCAATTTCACCCAAAGCCTTACATTTTGGATGGCGCAGCAACACTGCAAGCCGCTCCAGCACATCCGCAGGCGCATCCTCCGCCTCATGAGGATGAACGCCTGCTGCCGCGTATAAAAAACCATATTGCTCTGCCTGCGCTACGGCCTGGGCGCTGTCCTCCAAGGTGGTACCCGCCTCCATACAGAGGCAGACGCCCGCAGCTTGTATGCGGGCGATTACTTGCTCTCTATCGTCGTCAAACGCATCGCTCAACAGATGCGCATGGGTATCAAACACCTGCATGATTACCGTACCCTTACCCCAGCCGGCAAGCCAGCATCGGACAGAATCGTAGAGACGGATAGCGTTTTATCTTCATCGTCAGCAGCGGACAGGATCATGCCGTCGCTGACAATGCCGCGGATCTTGGCGGGCTTTAGGTTTGCCACGATAATCACCGTCTTACCGACCAGCGAAGCGCCGTCTCCGTACCATTTGCGAATACCGGATACAATGGTGCGCTCCTTGCCTGTGCCGTCGTCCAGCTTGAACAGCAGCAGCTTATCCGCACCCTGAACAGGCTCGCAAGACAACACCTTGGCGGTACGCAGCTCTATTTCCATAAACTGGTCGTACGTAATGGTCTTGGGGCTCTCCTGTTTGGGGGCCTGCTTTTCCTCTGTTTTTTGTTTTTTCTGCGGTTTCGGCGCTTGCTTTTCCTGTTTATCCTCTACAATACGGGGGAACAGCGCATCGCCTTTTTGCACCTTTGTGCCCGGCTTTAATCCGCCAAACGACAGGATGGAATCCCAGGTTTTAAGTGCAGGATCCTCTACGCCAAGCTGTGCAAACATCTTAGGCGCCACCCGCGTCATACACGGCGAAAGCGCAATGGCGCAGATACGCAGGCATTCTGCCAAATTGTACATCACCGTGGCCAACCGAGGATGGTCTGCTTCATTTTTAATGAGCTTCCAAGGCATGGTCAGGTCAATGTACTTATTGCAGGCGCCGATGAGCTCGAAAACGCTGGAAAGTGCCTCGCTATATGCCAGATTGTCCATCTGCGCTTCCATTTTGGCAGGCAGCGCGGCAGCCAAAGATAGAACGGTCTCATCCACCTCTTCCTTTGCCCCCGGCTGCGGCACAACGCCATCAAAGTATTTGCCAATCATGGATACCGTACGGCTCAGCAGATTGCCAAGGTCGTTGGCCAGATCCGCATTGATACGGTTGATTAGCAGATCCTCGGAATAGGTGCCGTCCGTTCCAAAGGGGAAATCGCGCAGAAGGAAATAGCGCACAGCATCCACGCCATATTTATCGCAGAGCACAACAGGGTCTACCACGTTGCCCTTAGATTTGCTCATTTTCCCGCCATCCAGCACCAGCCAACCATGGCCAAATACCTTTTTGGGCAGCGGTAAGCCCAGCGCTTTCAGCATAATGGGCCAAATGATGGTATGGAAGCGAATGATCTCTTTGCCGACCAGATGCACATCTGCCGGCCAGTATTTTTGGAATTTGGTATCGTCTTCGGACAAATAGCCCAGCGCAGAGATATAATTGGATAGCGCATCCGGCCATACATAGATGACGTGCTTTTCATCAAACGGTACGGGAATGCCCCAATCAAAGCTGGTACGGGATACGGACAAGTCCTCCAGACCGGGCAGCAGGAAATTGTTCAGCATTTCATTGCGGCGGGAAACAGGCTGGATAAAGTCCGGATGCGTATTGATATAGTCGATCAGCCAATCGGCATACTTGCTGAGCTTAAAGAAGTAGCTCTCTTCCTTTACCTTTTCTACCGGCCGCCCGCAGTCCGGGCATTTGCCATCTACCAGCTGATGCTCCGTCCAAAACGATTCGCAGGGCGAGCAGTACCATCCCTCGTATTCGCTTTTGTAAATATCGCCCTGGTCATAGAGCTTTTGGAAAATCTTTTGTACGGTTTTTTCATGGCGCTCTTCCGTAGTCCGGATAAAATCATCATATTGAATATCCATCAGCGTCCACAGCTTTTGGATGTTTGCTACAATCCCATCCACAAATGCCTTGGGAGACTGCCCCGCCTCCTCGGCTTTGCGCTGAATCTTTTGGCCATGCTCGTCCGTACCTGTCAAAAACATTACGTCATAGCCAGTCAAGCGCTTAAAGCGCGCCATCGCATCTGCGGCCACTGTACAATAGCTATGCCCAATATGCAGATTGTCCGATGGATAATAGATCGGCGTTGTAATGTAAAATTTCCCTTTCTCGCTCATCGTTTGCAATGCCTCCTGTTGCTCTCTTCTATCCCTTATTGTCTAACTAAAATGATGCGATTATCCTGCACCAGCGGCAAGGCCGGTACGGTATCGCGCTGCATGCAATACGCAACGTCCTGCTCCATACCGAGGGCATGAAGCTGCTCAAACCCCCTGCCGTTCTGTACGGCAGTCAGCAGATCGTCCTGGCTGGTTTCGTACAAAACCTCGCAGACGTAGCCAAGATCCCCCGTTTCGATGGGAATTCCGGGGCTTTGCTCCCTTAGGCAGTGGATGATATATCCGGCCGTCAGCGCATCTTCTACAGCAAACTTTCCTTCCATACCAGCGCATAGGATGACAACATCCGTTTCGGTTTTGAGCAGCGCCAGCGCAATGGAAGTCGCGTTGATCATGGCGCCGATATAGGTGCGGCTTGCCGTTTCCGCTTTGCCGATGGCAAGCGTACCGTTGGTGGTCGTTAGAATCAGCGTTTTCCCATAGATATGCTCTGGGCCGTATTCCAGCGGAGAATTGCCTAAATCAAAACCAGGAATCTTTTGTCCGCCGCGTTCACCGCCCAAAACGGCCATCGTATCCCCGCCGACCGAAGCGCGCAGCCTGGTAGCTTGTCCTACTTCCTCGACCGGGATCACCTGTTCGCAGCCGTTGGCCAGCGCTGTGATGATGGTGCTTGTTGCGCGCAGCGTATCGATGACCACACAATCCTTCCCTCGGATGTCCTTTTCCGTTACATGTGTTTGCGATGCAAATACTTCTATTTTCATAAAACCTCTACCCCTAAATCACGATTGAATATAGAAAAGTATATAATTCAACTATTATTTAATTATACCACAAGCCTTTGCCAATATAACCCATCATTTATGCAAAAATCGCTGCCATGACTACGCCGACCAAGCTGCAGCACAGAGAAACGGGAATGGTATGGCGCCATTTGGTAACCCCCACCGATCCAAAGTAGAGCGTAGCACAGTAAAACAGGGTCTCGCTGGACCCCATGATCATACAAGCGGCGCGGCCAATGGCACCATCCGGCCCGTAGGTGGTTAACAACTCGGCCAGCAGGGCCAAAGCCCCACCGCCGGAAAAAGGCCGCAAAATGACCAGCGGCAGCACCTCGGCTGGTAGATAGATACAGTTTGCCAGCGGCACCAGCAGCCCCGTGATCGCATCCAAAAGCCCGCTCTGCCTAGCCACAGCAATGGCGCTGAGCATGCAGAGCATGGTGGGTAGCACGCGCAAATACGCATGAAATCCTTTTTCCGCGCCCTGGATGCAGGCATTGACACAGTCCACCTTCTTTGCCATGCCGTACAGGACAATGCCCAGCATAAACACCCAGACCGCATAGTTGGATAGCACCGCTATCATTTGCTAAGGACCCGGCAGAGCACGGCGCCCACCAGTGTAGTGGCCAACGTTGCCAACAGCATGACCCCAGTAATGCCGGCTGGGTCTGCACTGCCCGCCGCTGCTCGCAGGGCGATGATGGAGGTGGGAACCAGCTGCACGCTGGAAGCATTGAGCACGATTAACGCCACCATCTCGTTGGTGGCTCGTTTTTTATCCTTATTTTTCTTTTGTAGCTCTTCCATGGCTGCCAGGCCCAACGGCGTCGCCGCATTGCCCATGCCCAGGGCGTTGGCGGATAGGTTCATGCAAATTGCCTGCATGGCGGGCTCCTGCTTTTTCAGGCCCGGAAACAGCGGCTTGATGAGCACAGCCACAACACTGGACACCTTTTTGGCCAGTCCGCTTTGGGTGGCAATCTCCATCAGCCCCATATACAGCATAGTGATGCCCAAAAGGGAGATGACCAGCGATACCGCCTCCGTTGCCCCGTCCATGGCCGCCTGCGTAGCCAGCTGCGGCTGGCCGGTAAACGCACCGTAAACCAGGCCCCCGGCCAACAAAAATACCCAAAGCACATTCAGCATGCTCCTATCCTCCTTGTTTTCTTTCCTAAGACAGGATATGCCGCCGCTGCCTTGGGCATACGCCGCTATTTATGGTAGGTTTCGCCTCGGTTGATCTTATAACATCGATAGATCTGCTCCAAAAGCAAAAGCCTGGCTAGGTTGTGCGGAAATGTCAAGTTGGACAAGGAAAGCGTTTCCTCACAACTTTGCACAACCTCATCGCTTAGCCCTAGCGACCCCCCAATGTAAAATTGAACACACCCCACGCCACGGTCCTCCAGGGCTTGTATGTGCTTGGCCAGCTGTACGGAATCGGGCTGCTTTCCTTCCAGGCAAAGCGCAATGCGCATGCCGGGCCTGCTCTTTTGCAGCAGCCGTTTTCCTTCTGCTTTTTTGACCTTTTCCTGTAGTGCAAGGCTCAACGATTCGGGGGCCGGTTCATCGGCTACCTCTACGATTTCGATTTTCGCAAAACGCCCCAGTCGTTTTTTATACTCCTCGCAAAGCGTACCTAAGGCCTTTTCCTTGAGTTTTCCTACGCATAAAATGCGTATGCGCATTTGGCAACGCCCCTTTACTCCAGCACGATTCTGGCAGATCCTTCGGCCCTTCTGGCAACATGCACGCAGACGTCACGGCCAAGCACCGCTCCCTGGCCCGAGAGCTGCTCGCAGACAGCCTGCCGGGCCATGCTTTCCCGGTTGTTTTCCGCAGACAGGTGCCCCAGAATGATCTGCCTTGTTCCTAATTTAGCCAGCGCTACAGCTGCTTTCCCTGCCGCGTCGTTGGACAGATGCCCTTTGCTGGAAAGTATCCTTTTTTTCAAAAACTGCGGATATTTCCCCGCCTGAAGCAATCCAATGTCATGGTTGCTTTCCAGCACGATGGCTCCCGCTCCTTCCAGCTCTGTCAAAACCCGTTTGGGCAGATGCCCCATGTCCGTGGCCACGCATACCTTGGCCCCCGCTGCATACAAAGCATACCCCACAGGCTCTGCGGCGTCATGTGGAATGGGAAAGGCATGCACAGCAATATCGCCCACATAAAAGTCTTCGCCCGTAGTGAACACCCGGGCCTGCCCAATGGGCACATCATGCATCTTTGCCTCCATGCCCTGGTAGGTCTTGGCGTTGGCGTATAGCGCCAAGCCATAACGCTTGCAGAGCTGGTTTACCCCGCTGACATGGTCCGTATGCTCATGCGTTAGTAAAATGCCATCTATATCCGCCGGGGTTTTGCCGTGCAGCTTTAATGCTTTTGTGATAGCCGCCGCCGACATGCCCGCATCCACCAAAACCGTGGTAGACTCGCTCTCTACCAGGATGCTGTTGCCAGACGAGCCGGAAAACAGCGGCTGTATCGCCAGTTTCATGGCTCCCTCCTTTTTTCCTAAGGATATATTGTATCATTTTTTCGGAGAGAAACAAATAAAAAAAGGAGGCTGCCGCCTCCCCTCATCTCTATTTAAAGATCCACACGTCTGATCTCTGCGCCTAAACAACGCAGCTTATCCTCCAAATGATCGTAGCCTCTATCGATATGCTTCAACCCGGTGATACGCGTTTCGCCGCCGGCCATCAGCCCTGCGATGACCAGACAGGCACCCGCACGCAAATCGCTGGCCACGACATCCGCCCCGCTGAGCGCTTCCACGCCCTGGAAAATCGCCGTCCGCCCCGAAACGCTCACATCTGCGCCCATACGCTGTAGCTGGTTAAGGTGTTTGAATCTGTCCTCAAAAATATTTTCCTCTACCGTACTGGTACCCTCTGCAATGCACAAAAGCGCGCTCAGCGGCTGCTGAAGGTCCGTTGGAAAGCCGGGATACGGATGGGTACGCACAGCACAATGGCGCGGGCGCTTCTGCATGCTCACGCGGATGCTGTCTTCCCCTTCCTCTACGTAGACGCCCATTTCCATCAGCTTGGCGGAAATGGAATCCATATGCATGGGGATGACGTTTTGGATCCACACATCGCCGCCGGTGGCGGCCGCTGCAATCATCAACGTACCTGTTTCGATCTGGTCCGGAATCACGGTGTAGCTGCAGCCATGCAGGCGCGGCACACCCGTGATGCGCACCACATCAGTCCCTGCGCCCTTGATGTTGGCGCCCATGGAGTTCAAAAAGTTCGCCAGATCAACAATGTGTGGCTCTTTGGCGGCATTGACGATAATCGTCTTGCCCTGGGCCTTGACAGCCGCCATCATGATGTTTGCCGTGGCGCCTACCGACACAACGTCCATATAGATCTCCGCACCTTTTAGCCCCTGCGGCGCCTTAGCCACGATGGAGCCATGCTCCAGCTTGATGTCCGCGCCCAGTGCTTCCATGCCTTTTAGGTGCTGGTCGATGGGCCGCGAGCCTATCACGCAGCCTCCGGGCAACGCAATCGTTGCTTCGCCGAAACGCCCCAACATAGCGCCCAGCAAATAATAAGAAGCGCGCATATGGCGTGTAAGATCATATGGCACGGCCTGGTTTTCCACGCCGCGCGGATCGATGGCCATGATGTTATGCTTAAACTCTGCCTTTGCGCCCATGCGCTGTAAAATATGCGAAAGCACCTTTACGTCCAAAATATCCGGCAGATTGTCCACTACGCACGGCTCGTCGCTTAAAAGCGCGGCAGGCAGGATGGCTACGGCTGCGTTTTTCGCGCCGCTGACCGTTACCGTTCCTTTCAATGGGTTTCCGCCCTTTATGATCAATGTAGGCTCCAAATATAATTCCTCCCGGTTTTGGCGTATGCTTTTCCCA
>UREB01000044.1 GCA_900546685.1 uncultured Eubacteriales bacterium
GACTGGAGTTCAGACGTGTGCTCTTCCGATCTAGAGCTCCGCAAGTGAACCTATTGCTGGATAGGCCGCCGACCCAAATAGAGGTTGGCGGCCTGTTCTATGAAATTGATGCGGATTTTCGGACAGGGATAGCCTTTGAACTCCTTATGCTGGATGAAGAATTTACAGAGACGGAAAAAGCGGCAAGGGCGATGGAACTGTATTTCCCGCAGATACCAGACGATGAAGAAGAGGCGATGGAGAAAATCCTTTGGTTTTATCTATGCGGACGGGAAGAAACCAACCAGGAGGAGAAGGAAACGGAACCCGCGCCAAAGAACATTGTATACAGCTATGAATACGATGCGGGAAGCATTTACGCAGCGTTTTTATCGCAATATGGGATGGATCTTGTGGAAATTCCATTTTTGCATTGGTGGAAGTTCAAGGCCCTTTTCCATGCGTTAGACGAAAACCTTGAATTTATGAAGATCATGCGGTATAGGGCGGTAGACATTACAAAGGTACCAAAAGAACAAAAGGACTTTTACAGAAAAATGAAGCAGCTTTATGCGCTGCCGGACAACAGAACAGAGGAAGAAAAGGAACAGGACTTTATTTCCAGCTTGTCGGAAGGGCTATGAAAAATAAACAATGGGTGAAATGCCCGTATTGCGGCAAAAAGCTTGCCAAAATACTGCCGGATGCTATATGCAAAGGCATATTTGTATGGTGCAAAAGCTGTAAGAGAGAAATTGAAATCAAGCGTCCATAGAGCCGTGAGCCAGTGACGATAAAGGGGTGTTGTGATTGGCACAGGCAGACGGCTCCATTCTTATAGATACAAAAATTGACCAATCAGGGATCGCAAAAGGAATCAAGGGGATCACAACGGCGGCGGCAGCCGCGTTTGGCACTTTGTCCGGCTATGCAGTCAAAGCGGGCATGGACTTTGAAGCACAAATGTCCAAAGTAGAAGCGATTTCCGGGGCGACGGGGGACGAGATCGCCGCGCTGACTGAAAAAGCGAAGCAGATGGGCATTGAAACGAAATATTCTGCCACAGAATCAGCACAAGCCCTGGAATACATGGCGATGGCGGGCTGGAAAACAGAGGATATGCTAAGCGGCATTGATGGCGTAATGAACCTAGCCGCGGCTTCTGGTGAAGATTTGGCGATGGTTTCGGATATTGTAACCGATTCCATGACAGCTTTCGGATTACAGGCCAAGGACGCTGCACATTTTTCGGACGTATTGGCCATGGCTTCGGCGGCCTCCAACACAGACGTTGCTATGCTGGGCGAATCCTTCAAGTATGTGGCTCCTGTGGCTGGGGCGATGAAATACAGCATTGAGGACGTATCGCTGGCGCTGGGCCTGATGGCAAACAGTGGTATCAAGGCAAGCCAAGCAGGTACGGCGCTGCGTTCGCTGCTTTCTCGGATGGTGAAACCGACCGATGAAGTAAAAGATGCAATGAAAACGCTGGGCGTATCTCTTACAGACGCGAAAGGCAACATGAAGCCGTTCAACGAGGTTTTAGAAGAGCTGCGCACGGGCTTTGGCAAATTATCGGATGCACAGAAGACACAGCTTGCAGCTTCTTTGGCGGGGCAAGAGGGTATGTCTGGATTGCTTGCAATCGTAAATGCCTCTGATGAGGACTTTGCAGCCCTTGCCGACCAGATCAATAACGCAGATGGCAGCGCCCAAAGAATGGCAGAAACCATGAACGATAACCTAAAAGGGCAAATCACCCTTTTAGGATCTAGCTTAGAGGGGCTGGGGCTTGCTATCTATGACGGGATCAATGCACCGTTAAAGGAAGCGGTCAAGTATGCTATGCAGGCGGTCAACGAGATCACCGGTTCCTTTTCAAGCGGGGAGCTGCAAGGGGCATTGCAATCTGTCGGTTCTCTATTTGGGGAATTGGTAAAGGTAATTATTAACATAGCCAAAACCGTCATTCCCATTTTTGTAAAGGCACTGGCGTTGGTAGGGAATCATGCAAGGCAGATTGCTGTCGCTGTGACAGCATTAGCTGGTGCATTTGCGGCCCTGAAAGTAATCAAACAAGTTCAATCCATGATGCAAGGCTACAATTCGGTTTCCAAGGCGTTGCTTGCCCATGAAAAGGCAAACAGGCTTGCGTTGCTGGCAACCAACGGCGCGCTTACGGCAAAAGAAATGGTGGTTGGCGTGCTGACGGGAAAAATCAAGCTTGCAACAGCAGCTCAGGCGGCGTGGAATGCGGTGATGAACGGCTTTGGCGGCCCGCTTGGGCTGGTCATTACAGGAGTAACGGCGCTTACTGCCGGAATTGCCTTTTGGGCAACTACAACGGATAGCGCCGAAAATCAAATAAAAGAATCTCTCAGCAATCTTGCAGAATCCTATGAGGAAATAGGAAAGATCGCAGCGGAAACAGTATCGGGGATACAGGAATCCACAGGGATTCTTTCAAGTGTCAATGATTCATTATTTATTTCAGATGAAGAACAGACAAACTTGCAGAAAAGCATGGAAGATGTTCAAGGACAAATCATAGACATTGCTAAACGTGCTTCGGAACAGCGCAGATCATTTACAGAGGAGGAAATAAAATCTCTTGATAACCTATTTGCAAAAATGCAGGAGATTGCATCAAGAGAGCTTGAAGTATATACAGCAAGACAGGATTCTGTAAAAGATTTTGCAGAGCAGCTTGCTAAGGATAATGATATATCTGTTGAGAAATATGAAGAAAGGGCAAAAAGTATCTTAAAATCTGCGCAGGAAGAGAAGGACGGTCGTGTAAAATACGCATACGAAGCTGCCGCAAGCGAGGCTGCTTCAATTCAACAGCTAACAGGTATTTCGGATGAAGAAAAGCAAAAAAGAATAGATGCTGTATGGGATACTTATGAACAAGAGGTAGAAGCGGCTGAAAAGACATACACGGATACATACGACATTGTAAGTCAAGGGTATATTGACAAGGCAGATGCATTTGGAAATTATGTGTCTCTATCTGGTGAATTGACAGATCAATTAAAATCGCAAGAAGATGATCTTGCAAAATATAAAGTGGATACTAATACTAAAACATTCGATGATGTAGCGGAACTTTAC
The DNA here is from genome assembly GCA_900546685.1 of uncultured Eubacteriales bacterium. Classification (GTDB taxonomy): domain Bacteria; phylum Bacillota; class Clostridia; order Christensenellales; family QAND01; genus UMGS1975. Next base: position 3,094 of record UREB01000044.1, read on the forward strand.
AATGCAAATAGTGAAGATATTCTGGCAATTCTTACAGGGCAAAAAGATAAACAGGCAGAGCTATACAACGGATTAAATGGCTTAATGGATGAGACAGCGCAAAGAAATGCTGGGGTATGGCTTGGGATGGCAGTCTCTGCAAGAGAAGGGGGCGGGCAATTAAGTCAACAGGCAAAGGATAATATTAGCGCAATGCTAGCCCCTTTTGTCGGCCTTGATGGAACAATGGAAGAACAGGGGAAAAATGTACTGCTTGGCTTAATTAACGGACTAGGAGAAGAAATTCCCGGACTTGAAGACGCCTCCAATATGTCGGCAGATGAAATTGTGGAAACACTCAAGAGTTATTTTCAAATCAATTCCCCTTCAAAGCTCATGGAGCAGATGGGCGGATACATTGTTGGAGGATTACGGCAAGGGCTAGAGGACACAACAGAGATCGGCAAAGCGTCTGAAAAGGTAGGCAAAGCCGTTGCAGAGGGCATCAAAAAGGGGATACAGGATAACCGGGAATCTGTTTTGACAGTTGCCAGGAATCTTGCCAATGATGTGTTGAACATCATGAAAAATGCGTGGGATATTCATTCTCCATCGAAAAAAACAGAGTTGTTTGGTAAATACCTTTCGCAGGGCCTTGCGGTTGGGCTCGCTGGGGAGACCGGCAGAACAATGGGTGTAGTAGATGCGAATATGAGTAGGATCATGAATCGAATGCAAGCCGCTGTAACGGGAGAAGCAATGCAGTTTGAAATGGGTGTTCGCATGCATGGGATGCAAAATGTGCTTATTGATTCGTTAAAGTTACGAAGTTCGGATAGCGATAAAGGACTCTCAGTAACGCAAACAAACTATTTCAACCAGCCCATAGAAAACCCGGCAGAGGTAGCTAGGGCATTGGAAAGGCAGTCTAAAAAACTTGCCAGGGAGATTAGTTGACATGGACGCAAAAAATGTAAAAATTGTATTTACGAGTAACGGAAAGGAAATGGCATTCGGGAAGCATTCTGCTTATAAAATACGTAGCATACAAGGCCTTGAAACAAGCGATATAACACTTACTGCAACGGAAAATGCGGGAATAGACGGGGCAACGGTGACAAATCGGAGACTGGGGCCAAGGCACATAGACATCGTAGGCGGGATACCTTCAGGGGATAGAGAAGTGTACAGGGAAACCCTTGTGCGCTTTTTTAATCCAGCAAATGAGGGAACAGCAATCATTGAGTATTGTGGGCGGAAGAGAAAAGTAGGGTATTTGATAGAAAATGTAGATTTTGGAACGCTTGATTCAGTATACAAAATCCCCGAATTTACTGTATCGCTTTACTGTGAAAACCCCATGCTGTTAAGCACTAGCAGTTATGGGAGAAATATTGCCGCCTTTATCCCGCAATTTGCGCTTCCGTTCAAGTGTACGGCGGAAAAGAAACAGATCATGGGTTATCAAAAAATATCACAAAGCATCCTGATTGCGAACGACGGGGACAAAGCGGTTGGCGCCGAATTTGTTGTCACTGCGACAAGAGGAGAGGTAGATAGCCCTACCATTCGAAACGAAACAACGGGACAATACATAAAGGTCATGAGAAAACTATTTATGGGTGATACTTTGCAGATCAGCACGATTCCTAGGCAAAAAGAAATCCTAATCAATGGTAGCAACGCCATTACGGACATGGATAGAATGTCTGATTTGTCGTTGTGCATTATTCCAGGGGACAATGTTGTTGAATATGATGCTGAGGATGGAATGACTAATATGGACGTTCGCTTGTATTACACACCGGAATATTTGGGGGTATGAAATGGATTTATTGATTCTTGATAAAGACTTTCATCCGATTGGGGTTGTAGATACCTTTGAATCTCTCACTTGGGATAGAAGCTACTATGACGTAGGATCGTTTTCCATTGCAACGGACATGAAATACTATGCATTGCTTAGAGATGGACGGTATATTTTCAGAAATGATGCGGATGAGCTTGGAATTTTACATGGACTTTCATATAAGCAGGATGCGAAATCAGAAACCGTTGAAGCAGAGGGAAAGTTCCTTGAGGCGATACTCGACGGGCGAGTAATCGAGAAAACAAAAGACCTAAAAGGAACGCCGGAAGAGATCAGCCGACAGCTCGTGACAGAGTATTGCATTGCGCCATCTGACAGCGGACGCAAGATCCCAAAACTGCGGTTAGGCACGGCGCATGGATTGGGCACGGAGATTGCTTTTCAGTCCACAGGCGATACGGTTTTAGAAAAAATTCAAGAAATATGCCAATCTCAAGAGCTTTCTTTTTCTATGATCTATAACTTTTTGGCAGATGAAATCGTATTTGATGTATGGAAAGGGAAGGACAGGACACAGGGACAGAAAGAGAATACCTGGGCTACCTTTTCAAGGGGGATGGAAAACCTCATCACTGCTGAATATGACAGGGATAAAAGCAAATATAAAAACTTTGCGTATGTAGCTGGTGAGGGAGAGGATACAGAAAGGACGGTTGTTACAGTTGACCTAACTGATGGAAAAGAAAGGAACGAATTATACGTTGATGCTAGAGACCTTAAAAGAACAGTAGACGATGTACAAATGAGCGAAAGCGATTATCAGGCTGTACTTAAGCAGAGAGGCATTGAAAAACTTGATTCCTATAACATGGTTGAATCGTACAATGCAAAAATCGATCCTAACAGCGCTCTGAAATATAAAAGTGATTATGACTTGGGAGATATATGTACAGTGGTCTATGATTCTCTCGGAGTTATGGTTGAAAAACGTATTGAAACGATTAAAGAAACGCATACGGCAAAGGGGATATCCATAACAGTTACATTCGGGAAAGATTATTTGAGCCTAGGACAGGCCATAAAACGTGAGGTGAAACATTGAGAAGCGGTTTTTTTAACTCGACAATTACTGGATATGACGAAGAGGGAGTGCCGATTTTTGACAGAGCTGAGGACGCTACCTTTTTTGCAAAGTATTTCAGTAGAATTGTTGGCAATGGCGTTTTTGCAGACCCAGGTGATGGCATGATGGTACAGGCAAGCAACGGGATGAATTTAGTAGTGAAACCTGGGGTTTGCTTTATCAATGGGTATATGGGATGGCTTGAAGGCGATCAGGTGATTTCGGTGGACGCTGCTCATGCAATCCTTGATAGGATTGATATGATTGTGGCCAGATATGATGGGATTAACCGAGAAATCGGTATTCATTATATCAAGGGAACAGAGTCAAGTTCGCCAGTTCCGCCGGACATCGAAAGAACGGATACGGGCGGTAGCGATATTTATGATCTTGCATTGGCTCAAATTTATATTTCAAAAAGGGTAACAACAATTACTCAGGCGAACATCACAGATTTACGGCTTAATAATGAAGTATGTGGAATTGTAACAAGTCCAATCGAACACCTTGATACAAGCGAAGTCAACGCACAGCTAACTGCGGCTTTTAATGAATGGTTTGATGGGATTAAGGGGCAACTTTCAGAAGATGCAGCGGGGAATCTACAAAACCAGATTGACGAACATAAAGGGGAAATCGAATCGCTGCAAGGCGCTCTGAACACACATACGGGGAACACGGAGATCCATGTGACGCAAGCTGACAAGAATAAGTGGAACGCGAGTATAGCCCCTGATGACTATGTGATAGAGGAAGGGACAAGCGGGATCTGGCGGTATCGGAAATGGGAAAGCGGCCTTGCGGAATGCTGGGGGAACTCATCGCAGACAATAGACATAGATAACATGTGGGACGCTGCCGGGAATTTGGTCTACGGAACAGGGGAGCCGGTTCTGTATCCGTTCACATTTACGGAAGTGCCCTCGTGCATGATTACGCAGCAAAACTATGACGGACTGGTGATCCTGGCCATCCGAGCCAGCGGGACAACAACGCAAACGCCAACGCCGGGCCTGGTAAAAATAGCGCCAACCAACGATGGATATGAGATGATATTTGCATTTGAAGCAAAAGGGAAATACAGGTAAGGAGGGCGATAGGGTGAAGATATATGCGCGAACGGATAAAAACGGGATCGTGATCAAGATTTTTTCAGACGCGGCGGAGACACCAACAGAAGCGGATGTGGTGATCGAGGAAGGGGCCGAGGAGCATCATAGGTATCCTTACGAAAAGTACGCCGTGCATACGGATCAAGGGCCATACAAATACAAAATCGTAAACGGGACGATGGCAGAGAGAAGCAGGGAAGAGCTGCAAAGGGAACTGGAAGGAACAATGGGACAAAGCCTTGAAAGACGGGTATCGGATATGGAGGAAGCCGTGGCCTTGATGATCTACGGAGGGTAAAGGATGAAGATAGCAGAACTGGAAAACGTATTCCTGCGCATTACGGCAAGAGCGGTACTGACAAGCATGGAGACGGAAGGAATCGGATTTACAAAGGCGGTAGAGCCATATACAAAGCTGACGGAGGAACAAAGGCAAGCGCTGGGGAGTTTGGAAGAATTTCAAGGAAGATAGGGAGGGAAACCATGCAGCAAATCAAAAGAGGAAGCCGAGGAGAGCTGGTGGCGCTGGTGCAGCTGATGCTACATGAAAAGGGGTATAGCTGCGGCAGTGCGGACGGAATCTTCGGGACAAAGACGGAGAGCGCGGTAAGAAGCTACCAGAAAGCCAAGGGGCTTTTGGTGGATGGGATCGTGGGGACAAATACCTATGCCAAGCTGTTTACCGAATGCCTGTTGAAAGACGGCAGCCGGGGAGAGCTGGTAAAAGCGCTGCAAACAAGGCTGAATGAACAGGGATACGGCGCGGGAAGCGCAGACGGCATCTTTGGCAGCAACACGGAGCAGGCGGTAAAGGCCTTGCAGAGCGCGGCAGGGCTTGCAGTGGACGGCAAGGTGGGAAAGAACACCTGGACAGCGCTGTTGGAAGGCAAGGCAGCGGGCATACCTGCAAGCGCGCACTTCAAGCTGAGCGAATTCAAGTGCAAGGACGGAACGGCAGTGCCGGCAAAGTATTATGCAAACTGCCAAAAGCTGATGAATCTGCTGGAGGAGATCAGAGCTGCGTGCGGGAACCGGGCGATTACCGTTACGAGCGGATACCGAACGGAGAGCTACAACAAGAAGGTGGACGGAGCCAAGCAGAGCCAGCACCTATACGCGGCGGCAGCAGACATCAAGGTAAGCGGAAAGAGCGCATCCGAGGTGTACAAGCTATGCGACAGGCTGGTAGGCAGCCGGGGCGGCGTAGGAAAATACAGCACGTTTACGCATGTGGATGTGCGCGGAAACAAGGCAAGGTGGTAGAGCGCGGCAGGGTGCGCGGAAAAAACAAACGGGGGTATGTAGGATGGAGATACAGCAGATCATCGTATTGGCGCTTTTGACAGAAGCGCTGTGGCAGACGGGCAAGTTGGCTTGGCAAAAGGGTGCGCTGAACGTCAGCGCCCTGGGAGCGATGGCGGTGGGCATTGCGCTTTCGCTGTTGACGGGGGCGGACCTGATGCAGGCGGCAGGATTTTCGATGAAAATTCCATTCATCGGGCAGGTTTGTACGGGGCTTTTGATCAGCCGCGGCAGCAACTTTATCCACGATCTTTTGCAGAGCATTGCAAAATACAAACAAAAGGCATGAAAACAGGGCCCCGAAAGGGGCTCTTTTTTTTGTGCGAAAGGAAAAGGCATAGGGGATGAATTTTCCCGAATAAGAATAAAACGGGCCCAAGTGTGGCAAAACGTAGACAATGGCAAAGGAGGCACAGACATGGCGGAGGAAATGAGGCTGGCGGTGCAAAGGGCGGAGCGGCAAGCGGGCGTTTTGATGGAAACGGCGCGGCGGCACGCGAAGAAAACCGAGGAAACGGCGCGAGAAAACGCCAAAAAGGCGGCGGACGAAGGGCGCAAACAGGCCCGAGAGGAGGCAGAGGCGCTGCAAAAAAAGGCGGAAGCAGAGGCGGCGGCCTATACAAAGCGGCAACAGGCGCATACGGCCAAGGCGGTGGAAGCGCTGCGCCAATCACTGATGCAAAATGAGGAGGAGGCGGTGCGCATCGTGGTGGGCGCGCTGCTCAGCGAACTGGGACGGGGAGGCGAATAGAGATGGCCAAACGGCCCATGAAAAAACTAGAGCTGCTGGCGTTGGCAAAGGATAGGGACGCGCTGTTAAAAACCCTACAAAAGGCCGGCGTCATGGAGCTAAAAAGGGCGGAAACGGAGGGCTGGCAGCAGGCGGCCCAGGCCGAATGGGCGGAAAACGCCGAAGAAGAGGCGCAGGCGGCGCGGCAGGCGGTAGAGATTTTGCGTGCGCTACGGCCGGAAAAGCAGCGCGCTTGGCAGAAGAGCCGGGGCGCATGGCGCATTACACCGGCGCAGGCGCAAAAAATGGAAGCGCACGGCGCGCTGTACCGGCGGCAGTGCCAAGAGGTGATCCGCCTGGATGCGGCGCTGGCGGAACGCACGGCGGAGCGGGCGCGCATCTCTGAGCGGTGCGCGCAGCTGAGGCCTTGGACAAGGATCGAAATGCCGCTGGGCGGGCTTATAACCAAGCACACGGTCTGCCGGGTGGGCAGCGTGATGGGGCAATGGACGGAGGAAGAGCTGTTGCAGGCCATCTGGAAACAACAGCCGCGCATGGACGCGCTGTGCGTACAGACGGCCCCGGGGCCGCTGGGGCATACGCTGGCGGCAGTGGCGTGCCTTAGGCGAGAGGAAGAGGACTTGCAGAATGCGCTGGCACAGATGGGCTTTGCGCCCTGCCCATTTCGCGGAAAGGAAAGCGCGGCCGGGCAGCTGGCAAAGGCGGAGCTGGCCCTCCGGGAGGCGGAGGATGAGATAGAGCGGCTAAAGCACGAGCTGATGCAAAGGGCGGCGCGGCCGGAGGGCATACTGTTTGCGGCGGACATGCTGGCAGCTGTGGCCCAAAGGCAGCGCGCGATGGACAAGCTGGCGTTTTCCGAAAAGACGGTGGCGGTGGCGGGCTATGTGCCGGCGGACGAGGCCGGGCGGCTTTTGGACAGGCTGTGCCGAAGGTTTCCGCTGGCGTATGAGCTTTCAGACGCCGGCGAGGATGCGCCGGTGCTGCTGAAAAACAACCGGTTTGTGCGCCCGGTGGAAAGCATTACCAAAATGTACGCGCTGCCGGGACCCAAGGACATAGACCCCAGCGGCGTGATGGCGTTTTTCTACTATGTGTTTTTCGGGATGATGCTCTCCGACGCGGGCTATGGGCTGGTGATGGTGCTGGGCACAACATGGGCGCTTGGTAAGCTGACACTGAAAAGGGAGATGGCGGAAACGCTGCGCATGTTTCGCTATTGCGGGGTATCCACGGTGGTTTGGGGCGCGCTGTTCGGCAGCTGGTTCGGCGACATTGTACAGGTGATCGGCCGTTCGTTTTTTTCGGTGGAGATAGGGAGCCTGGCGCTGTGGTTTGAGCCAATGGCAGACCCCATCCGCCTGCTGCTGTTTGCCTTTGCGCTGGGCATTGTGCACCTCTGCGCTGGGCTGTTTGTGCGGGCGGGCATGCTGATAAAGCAGCGCAGAGCGTGGGACGCTGTGATGGATACGCTGCCCGTGCTGCTGCTGGTCTTGGGCGCGGCGCCGTTGGCGGCAGGCATCTTTATCCCGGTGCCGGAGGGCCTTACAGGGGCAGGAAAGGGCATGGCGGCGGCCGG
>UREB01000045.1 GCA_900546685.1 uncultured Eubacteriales bacterium
GCTCAAGCAGGCATTGTCTGCCGCCCTCTCGGATGGGGCCAGCTATCCTGCCGCCTTTCAAAAGGCTGTACAACAGATACTTCCATCTTTCCCCAACGAAGCATTTTTACCCAACGCCTTGCTTGGCGTGGAATATTTGAAGGCCATACAGCGCTATAATCTGCAGATCACGCCCTTTGCCCTGCCGCGTGCGCTGCCCTATTCCAGCAGTCAATGCCGCTCCGGCCTATCAAGCGGACAGTTTACCGGCTTGCCAGCGTATACGAAAGACGCGCTTCAAACACATCCTCTCGTTGATTTCAATGCCATGGAACCCTCCCTTCTATACAGGCTTCGCAGCATGGATGCCTCTGCATTTCGTGCGCTGCCCTTTGTCACCGAGGGATTGGAAAATAGGTTGTTGCAGGCCGCCCGTCAGGCCGTCACGCTCTCCGAGCTGCTCTCTCTTTGCCAAACCAAGCGCTATCCGCTTTCCCGCATCAAGCGGCTTTTGTGCTGCGCCTATTTGGGCATCACACAGCGGGATATGCAGTCTGCCAACCGCCAAGGTCCTACTTACGCCCAGCTGCTGGCACTCAACCCAAGCGCGCAGGCGATGCGCCATGCGCTAAAGCATTCCCCGCTTCCGATCTGTACCAACGCCGCCGCTCTACCGGAAAACCAACAGCTTTTCATTGAACAGCGCGCCACCGATCTCTATGCCCTACTTTCCCATCAGCCCTGCGGCTTGGATTATACGGCTTCGCTATCTACCCGTCCGTAAATGCATTCCTTGATCTGATCCATCTTTGCCAATGTTGTCTCGTACCCTATTTCCGCACACTGTGCGCTCTTTTCCACTTCAAACTGGTCTATAAACCCTACCTGCGGCGAAATCAGCACATCGGCTTGGCTAAGCTGGTGCTTGTTCGCCTGATATTCCAACAGATCCGTAGCACGGTACAAAATATCGATAAGTCTCTGGCTGGGTTCTGCCGGCTCCGCTTTATGGATGCATACATCCGATCCAATCACAATATCCGCGCCCAGCTCTTTGGCGGCATCTACCGGCACATTGTCCAAAATGCCGCCATCCACATACATCACGCCATCGATCCATTTTGGTTCAAAAATCCCGGGGATGCTCATGCTCGCCCGCACAGCAGGATACACCTTGCCGCTATTGAATATCTTTGTCTTGCCCGCCCATAGATCACAGGCCACGCAGGCAAAGGGGATATCCATCTGATCAAAATCCCTATTTTTTGTAAACAGCTGTATCAGATTCTCAAACTTTGCACCCTTGACCAAACCACGTCTCGGAACGACAAGATCCATCATCTCTCGGGCAGTCATCTGCATGCAAATCTTCAACAGCAACTCCAAGTCGCCCCCCGCGCAATAAATTGCGCCTATGATTGCTCCCATAGAGCATCCGCTGACCACATCTACGGGAATTTTATTCTCTTGCAGAGCGCGGATGACCCCGATGTGCGCAAACCCCCTGGCGGATCCCCCGCCTAGCGCAAGCCCCACCGTGGGCCTTTTCTTCTGCTCGCTCATATTTGTCCTACTCCTTTGCATAAGGTAAACCAACCAACTTAATAATAAGGAGTTCGCCATGCGTATCAAACGCACATTTCCCTATCTATTATCCGCTGTTCTTATTATACTCATTTTACTGTATCCTGTCCAAGCTTTACAGGGGGCAAAAAACGGGCTTTCTGCCTTTGCACAATCCGTGCTCCCGGCGCTCTTCCCTTTCTTTGTCGCCACCAGCCTATTCACCAAGCTTGGGGCCGCCACTGTGCTATCCAAGCGTCTACAGCCTTTGATGCGCCCTCTTTTTGGCCTGCCCGGGCAAAGCGCCTTGCCGGTCTTTTTGTCGGTTGTCAGCGGCTATCCAAATGGAGCCCGCGCCACCGCTTCTCTGTTTGAGGCAAAGCAGCTTACGCTGCTCCAGGCCAGGCGCACCATAGCCTTTGCCTCCACCGTTGGCCCCTCTTTCGTCTTTTCCATCATTGCCGCTTCGATGCTTGGTCAGCCTCGCTTGGCATGGCTGCTGTTTTTGCCGCATCTTTTGGCCGCTTTTTTAACGGGCCAAATCGCACGTCTCTGCCTCCCCAACGATAAAAAACGTATGCAGCAACCGGCGCCTTTGAAAAGCATTGCGCCTGTTCCTTTCAATCGCTGTTTTATTGCTGCCGTGCAGGAATCCGTAACCGCTTTACTCTCCGTCGGCGGCTTTATCGTCTTTTTCTTTACCTTATCCAACCTTCTGCTGGCTATCGGTCTTCTACCCTTGCTGGCAAAGCTGCTTTGGCCATTCTTCCTACTCGTTGGATACCCTACACAGCTGGCTTTGCCCTTTCTCCGTGGCCTGTTTGAAATGACGGACGGCTGTCTTTCGCTCTGTGCCACCGGATACCCTGCTCTTTCATTGTTGCCATTGTTGTGCGCGCTCATAAGCTTTGGCGGTCTTTGTATCCAAGCCCAGCAGGCGCTCTTTCTTTCTCCCTGCGGCGTCCGGTTTTCCGAATCGCTGTTCTTCAAAACAGTACACGGCGTACTTGCCTTTGCGCTATGCAGCGTTTGCGTTCATGCATTTCCTGCCGCCTCGGTCACATCCGTTGCCGCAGCGCCGGTATTTTCCTTTGGTCAGCGGCTTTTGCTAAGCACAGGCACGCTTGGCATTGCTGCGCTTTTTCTCGCACTGCTATGCTGTGCTATGAGCCTGTATACCTTAGCGTTTAAAAAGCGTAAAAAAAAGGCGTACGGTTAATCCGCACGTCTTTGTGTTTCGCCTTTGCCGGATAGGGATTCTCTGTTTTTCCTCACCATATCGATGTATTCTTCCAAATACCCTTCCACATCCTGCATCAAGTCCTCTGCATAGCCCTTGGCGCCCTCTCGAACGTCCCGCGCATTTTTCTGCGCCGCAGCCAAAATCTGCCGCGCCTTATCCGTCGCTGCCTGCACGATTTCGTGTTCGTCCACCAGCTGATTGGCCCGTTGCTCTGCATCGCGTATCATACGCTCTGCATCCGCCTTTGCGTCTGCCATGATGCGCATCTTGTCGGAAATAATCCGTTCCGCCTGCCTCAGCTCCTCCGGATATGCCGCGCGCATATCTTCCAGGATCTCATACATCCGTTCGGTATCCACTTTTTTGAACGAAGAAGAAAACAAGGCCTTTTTGCTTTCTTCCAGCTCCTCTTCCAGCATATCCATACAGTTGATCAATTCGCTATCCATTTGGAAAGTCCTCCTCAATTACTGATGCAGTTCAGCACGTATTTTATCGTAAATCTGCGCCGGTACCAGCCCTCTAATATCCTGCCCATACCGCAGCATCTCCTTGACGATGCTGCTGGACAGAAAAGTCCATTCCGGCTTTGAAAAAAGGCATACTGTCTGTATCTCCGGCGCCAAGCGGTGGTTGACTGTCGCCAACATCGTCTCTTGCTCGTAATCCAACTGGTTTCTTAAACCGCGAAACAATACCGACGCACCCTTCTGCCGGGCAAAGTCCACCAATAGGCCCTCAAACGCCTCTACCTTTACATTTGGCAGCAGCGCCGTAGCCGATTCAATCATTTCCTTACGCTGTTTCAGGGTAAACAGCGGCGTCTTATCGCTATTTTTCAGCACGGCAACGTATAAGCAGTCCACCAGCGCCGCTGCCCTTTCAATCAAATCATAGTGGCCGCTCGTCAGCGGATCAAAGCTGCCTGGGAAAACCCCGATCCTCATGCTCTTCTGCTCCTGTATAAAAGGTAATAGCCCTTGTGCCGTATACCCGTGTCCTGCCCTTTTTGCATATCGGCGGCAGGAAAGGCATCTCGTCCGTTGCCGCATGCTCCAAAACAACGACGCCCCCTTCCGCCACCAACGACGGAAAGAGCCCTTTCAGCGCCGCTTCGTACAAGCCGCCCTGATAAGGAGGGTCTACGTATACAAAATCAAACTGTTCGCCTTTTCTTTTCAAGATCCGGAGCGCCTTTTCAAAATCGTTGCGATAGATTCTGCACTGCTCGTCCATCCGAAGCGCTTTGCAGTTTTTAGACGCCGTTTGTATCGCCTTGGCATCGGCGTCTATCAAAACAGCCTGCTTTGCTCCGCGGCTGATGGCTTCCAGCGCAATGGCCCCGCTTCCACAAAACAAATCCAATACCCGCGCCTGCGGCACCGTCCCGGAAAGAATGCCAAATAGAGCCTCTCTCAGTACGGCGCTGGTCGGTCTGGTGTTCCGCCCTGGGGGCGCCTCTATGATGCGTCCACGTGCGCTTCCGCCTACGATCTTCAATCTCTAGGTACTCCTTTGTATGATTTTACTATCATTGCATTGAATATGCAAGAAAATCCCACATTCTACCGTTATTTTGTTTGTTTTTTGGCACAATCGTAGGTATAAATTTCAGTACAAATATAATCCATTTTTACATCGTGCGGCTCCGGCTCTAGGCGGCGCACCATCTGTGTCTGAAAGCAGTACCCTACCCGCAACGCATGCGTTTGCGACAAAAATCGGTCGTAATATCCGCCACCCTGCCCCAATCGGTTTCCATCCTCATCAAAGGCAAGCCCGGGCACAATGACAAATTGAATCTCCTCCAGCGGTACCTCTGTACCGCCTACCGGCTCCAAAATCCCCATCTTATTGGATACAAATACCGTATTTTCATCCCACATGATAGGCACCATCTTCTCGCCTTGCACCAAAGGAAACACCGGATAGTATCCGCGCATTAGCAGCTGATCCATCAGCGGCCAGGTACTGGTTTCCTCTGGTGTGGAGGCATAGATCATCACCACATCCGCCTTGGAACCCTCCAGCAGCATCATGGCATTTTCCGCTGCCATCACGGAATATTCCTGCCTTACCTGTGGGGAAAGTAGGCTGCGCTTTTGCCGTGCATTTTTGCGCTGTATTTGTTTATCCATCATACATACACCCTTGGTACTCGTTTTGAAAGGTCCGTCAGGATTTCGTAGGAAATGGTACCAAGCCAGCCGGCCATCTCATCTGCCCAAATGGCCTGATCGCCCTGCCTACCTAGTAACACCACCTCTGCGCCGATCTCTGCCTGGGGAATTTCCGTAATATCCACCATAAAATGATCCATGCAGATGCGCCCCAATACAGGAGCGCGCTGCCCGCAAACCAGCACCTGCCCCTTATTGGAAAGCGCCCGACGATATCCGTCTGCATATCCCACCGGCAAGGTAGCAACCCTTCTTTGCTCGTGCGCAGTATAGGTACGGCCATACCCCACCGTTTCCCCCGGCTCTATGGTATGGATATCCAGCACCATGCTTTTCCAACTCATGGCAGGCCATAGATCCGCTCTTTCCGGCATCTCTTCGCTGGGCATATATCCATATAGGATAATGCCCGCACGCACCATATCCCGTCTCAATTCCGGCCTTCTCAAGGTTGCCGCGCTGTTCGAAATGTGGACGATGGGCGTAAAGCCTGCCTGCTGAACCATTCGCTCTGCCTGCTGAAAGCGGAGCACCTGCGTATCCACAAACGCGTCGTCTGCTGCATCTGCCGCCGCAAAGTGCGTAAACATACCCTCCATCTTCACATTTGGGTAATGGGAGAAAGCCTCCAAAAGCGACGGCAGCTGTTCGGGCACTGCGCCCAGCCTATGAAATCCCGTGTCAATTTTTAAATGGGCTTTGGCGGCCGTGTTTTCCCTTTCCGCCGCCTGATGCATCCAACACAGCTGCTCTGCATTGGATACCGAAACGGAGATGCCGCGTGCTACGCAAAGCGCGCAGTCCTCCTCATCCAGGGCGCCCAAGACCAGCACAGGGCAGACAAAGCCCGCATCGCGCAGCTCCTCTGCCTCTTCTGCCGTTGCCACCGCCAGCCAATTCGCGCCGTTTTCCAGGGCCGTCCTGGCCACCGGTATAGCGCCATGGCCATAAGCGTCCGCCTTAACGACCGCCATCATCTCCGCTTGCCCTGCGTTTTGCTTTACCAGCGATACGTTGTGCGCTATGGCCGATAGGTCGATCTGCGCATAGGTTGCTCTCATCGTTTCATTACCCTCACATCAATCCACAGATGATAAAATTTCCTCCAGCGAAAATACCCGGATGCTGTTTTCTTTCAGTAACGCCGCACATTTTTCCGTATCCTCTACACGGAACATAATCAACGCATTTTCGTTGGGGGTCCGCACAAAGGAATAGAGATATTCCACATTCAGATCATTTTTATCCAGCAGCATCAACACGCTGGCCAGCCCGCCGGGCTGGTCCGGCACCTCTACGGCTAGCACTTCCGTCGTAGAAGCGGCAAACCCATGCTCGGCCAGCAACGCCAACGCCTTATCCGGCTGGTTTACGATACAGCGCATAATGCCAAAATCCGCCGTATCCGCAATGGACAACGCAATGAGGTCAATGCCGTTTTCCCCCAATACCTTCGTCGCCTCTGCCAAGGTGCCCTGCTTGTTTTCCAAAAAAACGGAAATCTGTTTCAGTGTCATAAGCTCGCCCTCCTAAAATGTTAGTTGTCAAATTTGCGCTTATCGATCACGCGCTTTGCCTTCCCTTCGCTGCGTTCCAGCTCTTTAGGCGGCAACAGGCGTACCTTGGCGCTGATGCCCAGATAGCTTTGCAATTCCTTGGATAGCGTGGCGCGGATCCCCTCGATATTTTTCACCGTATCGCTCACCGCATCCGGATGCAGCTCTACCTGTACTTCCATTGTATCAGAATTATGCACACGGTCCACAACAATCAAATAATGCGGCATAACGCCCTTAACCTTTGTCAGCACGGTTTCCACCTGGCTTGGGAACACGTTGACGCCGCGCACGATGAGCATGTCGTCCGTGCGGCCCTTCAAGCGTGCAATCTTCCTATGCGTCCTACCGCAGCTGCACGGCTCCGGAATGATGGAAGTCAAATCATGCGTGCGATACCTCAACGTCGGCATACCCTCCTTGTTGATGGTGGTAATAACAAGCTCTCCTACCTCTCCATCCGGCACTGGTTCGCATGTCTCCGGGTCCAATATCTCTACCAAGAATTGATCTTCCCAGATATGAAGGCCGTGCTTTTCCTCTTTGCATTCGATGGCCACGCCAGGACCCATTGTTTCGGACAGGCCGTAAATATCCAGCGCATCGATGCCCATCAGTTCCTCGATCTGCTGGCGCATACCCTCCGTCCAGGGTTCTGCGCCAAAGGTGCCCGCTCTGAGCCGCAGCTTATTTGTATCGATCCCCATATCACGCATGGTTTCGCCCAGCATCAGCGCATAGGAAGGCGTACAGGCCAAAATGCTGGTACCAAAATCCTGCATCAACATGATCTGCCGCTGGGTATTCCCCGAAGAGGTCGGCAACGCCGTAGCGCCTAGTCTTTCTGCCCCATAATGCAGTCCCAGGCCCCCGGTGAACAAGCCATATCCATAGGAAATCTGCACCACGTCGTTTTTCTTGCCGCCTGCACAGCCCAACGCGCGCGCCGTGCATTCCGCCCAGGCGTCAATATCATTTTTGGTATACCCTACCGTTGTCGGCTTCCCAGTCGTACCGCTTGATGCGTGTACGCGGACAATCTCCTCCATCGGCGCAGAAAACAGCCCGAACGGGTAATTATCCCGCAGATCCGTTTTATTGGTAAAGGGCAGCCGCCTTACATCATCCAGCGTTTGGATGTCTTCCGGCTTTACGCTCAAGGCATCCATTTTTTCCCTATAAAAGCGGCTGTTATGGTAGCATCTTTCTACCGTTTTTTGCAGCCGCTTGAGTTGCAGCGCCTGTATTTCGCTCCGCGCCATCGTCTCTACCTGAGGATTGAACATCTTTTTGCCCCCTGCCTTTCTGTTATGCAAGCTTTGCCTGTTCCAGACCCGCCTGGAACGCCTTTAGGTTCAGCTCTACAAACGCAGGCTTTACCCCTTCCCGGATCACTTGTTTCATCGTCTCAGCGTCCATCCCCATGCACTGGGTATATACGCCCAACAGCACGATATTGGCGGCCTTGGTGCTGCCCAGCTCTCTGGCAATGCCCGTTGCATCCACAAAGATATATCGATCCGTATACGCAGCCACCTGTTCTTTGACGTCCTTCGGATAGGCAGCTGTGCCCATATTCACCGCAATAGGGGGTACTTGGCTCTCATCGCAAATCAGCATGCCGCCCGGCTTTAGCATTTCCAGCGCCCGCAACGCTTCTACTGGCTCAAACGACAGCAACACATCTGCGCTCTGCACATCGATCAGCGGCGAGGCCACATTTTCCCCGATCCGTACATGCGTCACCACGCTGCCGCCGCGCTGGGCCATGCCGTGCACTTCGCTTACCTTGGCGTCTAGCCCTTTTGCCTTTGCATATTCTCCTAGCAGACGGCCTGCCAGCAGCGTGCCCTGGCCGCCTACCCCTACAATCAAAACGCTCTGTTTCATTTCGACGCCCCTTCCATGCATTGTTTTGGGCAGAGTCCTGCGCATAAGCCGCACGCATTGCACAGGGTCTGGTCAATGGTTACCTTGTTCCCCTTACGCTGCAAGGCCGGGCAGCCGGTCTTTAAGCAAGCACCGCAGCCAATGCATTTTTCCGCATTGATTTGCAGCGAATTCTTCTGCCCTTTTACAATCATCACACACGGCCTTCTCGCTATAACAACGGAAACGCCGTCCTCATTTAGCGACGCTTGAATCTCTGCCTGCAGGCCTACGATATTCAGCGAATCCACCACGCGGATATGCTGAGCACCCAGCGCCCGGCATACGCTTTCCAGCGACAGCGGCTCCGTGTATTCGCCCTTTAATGTTTTGCCCGTCGCCGGGTTGTCCTGATGGCCCGTCATGCCGGTGGTCGAGTTGTCCACAATCAACACCGTGATGTTGCTCTTGTTATAGCTGGCGGTTGCCAGGCCCGTCATCCCACTGTGGAAAAACGTGGAATCCCCAATAATGGCCAGCGACTTTCTCGCAAAATCGCGCCCTTTGGCCTTTTCGGCCCCATGCGCCATGGAAATGCTGGCACCCATGCAAATGGTGGTATCCATCGCTCCCAGCGGCGGCGTGGCACCCAGCGTATAGCAACCGATATCTCCAAATACCGTCAGCCCCATCTTTTTGAGCACGTAAAACACACCGCGATGCGGACATCCAGCGCACAATGCCGGCGGACGGGGGGGCAGATCCTTGACATCGGGCAGAGTCGGCGCATCCACGCCCTCTACTACCTGCTTTACCAGGTTTGCGCTCAGCTCGCCCGCTTTGCCAAATACTTGATCTCCAATACATTCAATGCCCAGGCTTTCTACTTGACGCTGAATGTATGGTTCCAATTCCTCCACCACATACAGCTTTTCAACCGAAGCGGCAAATTCGCGGATCTTTTGCTCCGGCAGCGGATACACCATGCCCAGCTTCAAAATGCTGGCATGCGGCAGGGCCTCCTTCACATACTGGTAGCATACGCCAGAACAGATCACGCCTACCTTTCCATCGCCCGCCTCGATACGGTTCAGTTCGGTAGAATCGCTGAGCTTTTTGGCCGCTTCGATGCGCTTTAGCAAGTCCACCTTGCGTCCTCTCGCATAGCCAGGCATCATAATGTATTTGGCCGGCTGTTTTTCGTAATCCTTCTCAAAATTTCCGACCTGGTCTCCCAATGCTACAAAACCTCTGGCATGCGAAATGCGCGTAGTCAGCCGCACGATCACAGGCATATCCAGCGTTTCGCTCAGCTGCGGCGCATATTTGAAATAATCATAACATTCCTGGCTATCCGCCGGCTCCAAGACCGGTACATGCGCCGCCTGTGCGATCATCCGCGTGTCCTGTTCGTTCTGGCTGCTGTGCATACCCGGATCGTCCGCTACCGCCAGCACCAACCCGGCATTAACGCCGGTATAGGCCGCCGTAAACAACAGATCCGCCGCTACATTGAGCCCTACATGCTTCATACAGCACATGGCACGCTTGCCCGTTACCGCCGAGCCCAAAGCCGCTTCCGCCGCCACCTTTTCATTGGCCGCCCATTCCGTGTATACCTCCGGGAAAGCCGCCGCCGTTTCAGTAATTTCCGTACTCGGTGTGCCCGGGTAAGAGGAGATGACGGCGATACCGCCGTCCCTGGCCCCCATTGCAGCGGCCTGATTTCCCAATAAAAGCTGTTTTGCCATTGTCTCAGTCCTTCTTTCTTAGATCCTGTACACGTTTTGCCTTGCCCTCAAAACGTTTGAGCGTCATCGGGTTGCATAGGGTGATCTGCGTATCGATCAAACAGTCCGTCTTGATAGCCGCCCGCAGCTTCTTTTTCAACACTTCCAGCTCCTTATACTGCTCCAGCAAGCTCACATCTGCGACCTCTACCATCACCTCTACCTTATCCATGAAGTTCTCCGTCGTCACGATGATTTCATAATTGGCGCCTAGGCCGGGAGTAGAGAGCAAAATCTTTTCGATCTGGCTCGGGAACACGTTTACCCCGCGGATCACCAGCATATCATCGCTGCGGCCCATAATCTTGTGCAGCCGCGCCGTTGTCCGCCCACACGGGCAGGGCTCGTAGGTTATCATGGACAGATCGCGCGTCCGGTAACGCAGCAACGGCTGCGCCTGTTTTGTCAGCGTGGTGATGACCACCTCGCCCTTTTCCCCTTCCGGAAGCACTTCCTCTGTA
>UREB01000046.1 GCA_900546685.1 uncultured Eubacteriales bacterium
GGCGTTTTGCGCGTTTTGCTTTGCCATGATGCTGGGCGCCATCTGGGAAATTTACGAGTTTACCATCGATGGGCTCATGCAGCTGAATATGCAAAAATATGCCCTGGAAAACGGTGTGGCGCTGGTGGGCCGCGCAGCGGTCATCGATACCATGAGCGATCTCATCGTCGATGCCGTAGGCGCGTTTGTCATCGCCGTCATCGGATACATTTCTACCAAATATAAAAAAGGCTGGCTGGAAGCGCTGCTCATCACGCGCAAGCGCGACCATACAGAAAAAAGCGCTTCTTCCAACGCCGCCTCATAATTTTAATTCAGGAGACATCATCAACATGCAAAGAAAAGTCATTCTCAGTGCAGACAGCTCCTGCGATTTGGGGCCACAGCTTATCCAGCAGTACCACGTGCATCTGTTTCCCTTTACCATCCTTTTGGATGGCCAGGCCTATACCGACGGCGAAGGCATCACGCCGGACGACCTATACCGGGCCTGGTGGGAGAAAAAATTACTGCCCAAAACCGCCGCAATCAACGTCGCTCAGTACGATGAGCACTTCCGGCAATGGACAGAGCAGGGCTATGACGTCATCCATATTTCCCTGGGCTCGGCATTGTCCTCCGCGCATCAAAACGCGTTGCTGTCCGCCCGGCAGCTGGGGCATGTGTATGTCATCGATTCGTGTAGCCTGTCTACCGGCTCCGGCCTAATCGCGCTCCAGGTGGCAGACCGCATCCAGCAGGGCATGCCCGCCGAGCGCATTTATCAGGAAGTGATGCAGCTGGTGCCCAAGGTGCAGGCCAGCTTTCTGCTGGATACGCTGGAATTCATGCACGCTGGCGGCCGCTGCTCTTCCATCACCCGCCTGGGCGCCAACGTGCTGCATATCAAGCCCTGTATCCAGGTGCATACCGATGATCACGGCAGCATGGGCGTGGGCAAAATGTACCGTGGCAAGCTCATCCGCTGCCTGAAGCGCTATGTGCAGGATGTGCTCGCAAAGCCGGAGGGCATCGATACCAGCCGCGTGTTCATCACCCATTCCGGCATAGACCAAGCCATCATCGATCTGGTGCGCCAAACCATTGAGCAGCTGGTGAATTTTAAGGAAACCTACATCACCCGCGCCGGCTGCACCATCTCTTCCCACTGCGGCCCCAATACGCTGGGCGTTTTGTTCCTGCAAAAATAAAAGCCTCGCGGCAGACGTTTGGTCTGCCGCTTTTTTCATTGGTGCCGTTTATACGATGCTCATGCGGTTCCCCAAACCCTCTGTGCAAACGGCCCAGCCTCTCTTTACGCCTGTACGCTTAGGTTCGTTTGCTTTCCCTTTTGCGTTTTGGCCGTTTGGCTTCTCTTTTTCTTTTGCCTTCAAACTCAAAGCAGAGCCTGGCTGCCTCCCCATGGAGCGCCAGCAGGCAGATCAAATTGGGAAGAATCATCAGCCCGTTCATGATGTCGGAAACGCCCCATACCGCCTGTAAGGGGGTCGTCGCCCCCACAAAGGCAAGCGCGCAGTAGATAAGGCGGTAGACGCGATTGTATCGCTGGCTTTTGCTCAGGTATTCCAGCGATTTTTCCCCATAATATTCCCAGCCCAGGATGGTGGAAAAGGCAAACAGCACGATGCTGCCCGTGACCACCCAGCCGCCTACCGGCCCCAGCGCCGCCTCAAAGGCCGCAATGGTCAGCGGCGCCCCCATCAGCGGCGCGCCCTGGGCGTCCATTGTGCCCAATACACCGGAACAGGCGATGACCAGCCCCGTGACCGTACACACCACCAGGGTATCAAAAAACGTGCCCGTCATATTGATATACCCCTGCCTGGCCGGGTGGTCCGTTTGGGCCGCCGCCGCGGCAATGGGCGCAGAGCCCAGCCCCGCCTCGTTGGAAAACACCCCTCTGGCTACGCCCCATTGGACAGCCTGCCCCATGTGCGCTACGATGGTTCCTCCCACGCCGCCCGCTGCCGACTGTGCGGAAAATGCCATGCGGATGATCTCCGCAAGGCCGGCCGGCAGGTACGCCACGCGGCTGGCGATGGCCGCCAAGCCCGCCGCAAAGTATCCCACCGCCATCACCGGCACCACCACGCCGCATACCCGGCCGATGCTGCGGATGCCGCCCAGAAGCACGCAGCCGCTCAGCACCATGAGGCAAAGCCCCACCAGATACGCCTCCGCGCCCGTCGAAGCATAGAGCGCCTCTGCAATGGAATTGGCCTGCGTCATGTTGCCGATGCCAAACGCCGCGGCCGCGGCAAACAGTGAAAACAAAAAGGCCAGCGCTTTGCCCAGCTTTTTCCGCTGAAAGCCATTTTTCATCGCATACATCGGCCCGCCCGCCATCTCTCCGTTTGGCTGTTTTTCACGGTACCGCACCGCCAGCACGCTTTCCGCAAATTTGGTGGAAAGGCCAAACAGCGCGCTGATCCACATCCACACCAGCGCCCCCGGCCCGCCCAGCACCATCGCCGTGGCCACGCCCACCAGGTTGCCCGTGCCGATGGTGGCGGCCAGCGCGGTCATCAGCGACTGAAACGGGGAAATATCCCCGCTGCCCCTCCGCCCCTTTGTCCTTTGAAATACAGCGCGCAGCGCAAACCCCAAATTGCGCCAGGGATAGGCCTTTAGCCGGATGGTTAAAAACACGCCCGTGCCTACCAACAGCACGAGCATCCACGGCCCCCACACCCATTGGCTGATGCGTTTTATCCACTGCAATGCTTCCATCTTTCCTCCCGATGCTTGTTTTTTTGTCAAAATTATTTCATAATAGAGTCATCTCTGATATAAAATTGTATTCCGTTGCCGTTGATAGAATTTCAAATAGGAGCGTCTCCTATTGTACGTTTTCAGAAGTTTTTGAGTTTTGGAGGGTTTCTCTATGTACGACTATCATATCCACTCCTACCACAGCGCAGACGGCCAGCAGTCCCTGCGCGAAATCGCCCTGGGCGCAATCCATAACGGCCTGGACGAGATCTGCGTAACGGCACATTATGATTACGATTTTCCATTGGCTCCGCATCTAAATTTCCTTTGCGATTTGATCGACTATGTAGAGGATGTGGAGCGGTACGCCGCCCGGTTTGCCGACCAGCTCATCATCAAAACCGGTGTAGAGATCGGCATGCAGGCGGGCCGCGACGATGTCTTTGCCGCCACGCGGCAGGCCATGGCCGGCTTGCGGTTCGATTATATTTTGGGCTCCATCCATTGGATGGGGTTTGCCGACGGCAACCCGCGGCGCCTCATAGAGCCGGATGTCAACCCGGTTTTCGGCTACGGCGCCACGCCGGATGAGGTCATGCAGAAATACGCTTTGCAGCTGTTGTCCTGCGCTAAGGATTTCCCCGAGCTGGATTGTATCGGCCACCTTACCTATTATGCCCGCCAAAACCCCTATCCAGACCGGCAGCTCCGCTACCGCAACGCGCCCGATGAGCTGGATGCGCTGTTTATGTACCTGATCTCTCACGGCAAAGGGCTGGAAATCAACACCTCCTCCAAAACGCCATACGGCTTTTTTATGCCGGATGAGGATATCATGTGCCGTTACCATGAATTGGGCGGCGAGATCGTGACCATCGGTTCGGATGCCCATACGCCGGACCGCATCGGCGAGCACTACGCGGCCGCCTGCCAAATGCTGCGCCGCGCCGGCATGCGCTATGTATGCACCTATGAAAACCACAACCCAATATTCCATCGCATCGGAGGATAAGGCCCTTGCAGCCGCATAAAAAATATTTTTTCTTTGATTTCGACGGCACGCTGACCATCGGCCATACCGCCTGTGTGCCGCCCGATACCCGCCAAGCCCTGCACGATCTGCAAAAAAACGGCCATTTTGTCGCCATTGCCACCGGCCGTCTCCAGGCCGAGGCCATCGGCTTTTGCCCGGAATTGGGCATTTCCCACCTCGTATCCGACGGTGGATACAGCCTGACCATCGACGGGCGCTTGGAACAAATGCGCTCTCTGGACGCTTCCCTGTGCCACCGCGTGCTCTCAGAGCTCAGCGAAAAGGGCATTCCCTGGGGCTTTACCTGTGAAAACAAAATGGTGCGTTATACCAATTCCACTGCCTTTTTATTGAAGGTAAACGATTATTATATGCATTCCGTGCTTGACCCTGCGCTGGATTTTCGCCGCGTTTCCACCTTTTATAAGCTGTATATCGCCTGTACTGAAGAGGAGGAAGCCGGCATCGAGGCGCTATCCTATGCGCCTTGGGTGCGGTACAGCCCCACCTGCATTTTCATAGAGCCTTTGGAAAAGCAGGAGGGCATCCGCCATGTGATGCAGCGCTTAGCTGCGCCGGTGGAGGATGTGGTGGTGTTTGGCGACGGCACCAACGACATCCCCATGTTTACCCAGCCCTGGACCTCCATCGCCATGGGCAACGCGCACGAATCGCTCAAGCGCTGCGCCGATTATGTCACCGCTCCCTCGTATGAAAACGGCATTGCCAAGGCCTGCCGCCATTTCGGCTGGCTCTAAGGCAAAAAGCCGCCAAAAGGCGGCTCAAACCCCTCTATCCGCAACAAAAACGGCGGCCGGATGCTTGTTCCTGCCGCCGTTTTCCTTTCCCTTTTCCCGTTTTCTTCCTTTAGCCTTTGCTTTGCCTGCTCTACGGTTTCGCCTTCCTTGGTCAAATACTGGTCCACAAATTTGTCCTCTATTTTGGTATATGTGCCTACTACCGTATCTTCCACCTTTTGATACGCGCCCACTACGGTATCCTCTACCTTTTGATACGCACCCGCTACCTTTTCTGCTATCTTTTCATTCGCCTTTACAAGCTTCGATTTGGCCATCCCAATCGTCTCCTTTCCTTTTGCTGTATCTCATCATCCAAACGCCAAGCACCAAGGCAAACAGGCACACGCCCGCGCCGGTGATGAAGTTCATCGTATACGCGTCAACGCCTGTGCCGTCGCTAAACGATACAAGCATGGAGCGCTGCATTGTCAGCACGGATACGGCCACCTCCATCATCCGAATTGTTTGTATGATAGTGCTCAGCGGCGTCCTTTTCTTTCGGGCTCTTACGGCGTTTACGATGACCCAAGAAATTTTGGCAAACGTATAGGCCGCAATGGTAATCATGAGAATTTCATCGTATGCCATGGCTACATCTTCCAGAAGGCTGATGTAGACGATGCCAATCAAAACAACGCTCAATACACAAAACAAAACGCCCGTCAGCCACATAAGGGCGCGCTCCTTTTCAACGCCGCCCTTCCGCAAGCCCAACACAGCAGCGCTGCGCATTGCGCTGAGCAATATGTAATACACGCACGACGCGAGAAACCAAATGGAATGGCGCGCTAGGCCGAGCACGCCATGGTAAAGCGCATACGCTAGGTTTAGGCCCGCTGCCCAGCCCACCGGTACGATGGTGCGGTATCTTTCATTGCTTACGATCCGGCTGCCCCATTCCGTCTTTTGGATTTTGTGTAAGATCGTTTTTTGAATTCTCATGCTCTGTTTTCATTCATCAGCAGGGCTGCCCGCCCTTGACGCCTTTTAGCAAGGGAATCAGGCATACAAGCAACACGATCCCCACTACGCCTATGAGCATCCCCGGCAGCATCCTTTGCCATACCATGCAAAAGCACATGCCCACACCCAGCAGCATTGCGCCGGCAACACCCAAAAGAACGGCCCGTACATGCCTGCCGGACAGATGGCAGGGCGCCTTGTGTTCCATTTTTCTCCAGATCAGCATGGTGGCAATCCCCAGCATAACGCCTGTACAGCCCAGCACAACGCCCGGCGTAAAGGCATTCCATTCGGCAATCAGCGCCATGCACATGCCGATGGCAAACAGCACGCCGCTAAGCGTTCCCAATAGCAACGCAGTAAAACTGCTTTTTTTCATCATAAACACCTCCAAATCTCATCCATTAAAACAACGCTTGTAGTTTTAATGCAATTGCATCATAATATTTTGTAGGCTTCGTTTCAATCATCAATCTTTCAATATCTGTTGGAATAATGGAGGGACCCCCTATGAATACAAAAAACAACAAGCGCCGCCAGGCTTCGCAGGAAAAAATCGAAAAGGCGTTCCTTGAGCTCTTGCAGACAAAGGAGCTATCCGCCATTACGGTGTCCGAAATCATCAAAAAGACAAAGCTCAATCGCAGCACCTTTTACGCCAACTATGCAGATCTCTATGCGCTTGCAGACGCGATCCGGGAAAAGCTGGAAACGGATGTGGCCCAGCTTTATAAGGACGATAGGGATAATAAGGTGAACAGCAACGACTACCTGCGCCTGTTTTATCACATCCAAAGCAATCAGCTTTTCTACAAAACCTATTTCAAATTGGGCTATGACGGCCAGTACAAAATAGAGCTCTATGATACGCGGCAGGCCGAAACATACTTTGGCAACAAACACATCGCCTATCATATGGAGTTTTTTAAGGCCGGCTTGAATGCCATCGTAAAAAAATGGCTGGAAGGCGGCTGCCGGGAAACGCCGGAAGAGATGAACGAAATCATACATAGCGAATACCAAGGCAGGGAAATCGTCCGCTAGCGTAGGCGCCCGTACAAAAATACCGTCCAAGACGCTCTCTGTCTTGGGCGCTTTTTTATTTTTGTCCCGTAAAATTTCTTTCTTTTCCATTTTTAGATACCAATTCCTTTCTTTCTGCCGTATGCTATTTGCAGAAACTTGAAGGAGAATGCAGAATTGAGAAAAAATATCGTCGGTCTTTTCATCAAACGCCTGCGCCTGGCGCACGGCCTTACGCAGGAGCAGCTGGCCGTGCAAATGCAGCTGCGCGGCCTTTCCCTCACAAAGCTCACCGCTTCCCGCATCGAAACGGGGCGGCGGATGGTGTTGGATTATGAAGTGAAAGCCTTTGCGGCATATTTTTGCGTGCCGGTTCTCTTTTTATATCGATAAATCATTGCCGCCGGTTCTTTTTTCTGTGCTACACTGTGCTTATCCATGTTTTCGCAAAGGAGTGTTTGTATGGAGCTCGTCGTTTCTTTTCCGTTAGAGGCCGTCGGCCTGTTTGCCTTTGGTATGAGCGGCGTGTTGGTAGCGCTGGAAAAAAGGATGGATCTAATCGGCGTTTGCGTTTTGGCCATCACGACGGCCTGCGGCGGCGGTATGCTGCGGGATGTGCTGCTAAACCAGCCCCTGCCCGCCTTTTTCACCCATCGGTCTTATCTTTGCATCGTGGCCTTAGCCATTGTCGTAACGCTGCTGGGCAACGCTGTGCTGCGCCGTCATCACCAGCTGCGCCGGTTTGATTTGTCCCTGCCGCTGGATATTGCGGACGCCGTGGGCCTGGCCACCTTTGGCACCTCGGCCGCGCTCATCGTTGTGGACATGCCCGGCAACCTGATCACCTGCGTATTCATCAGCTGCCTTACGGCTTGCGGCGGCGGCATGCTGCGCGATGTGTTTGCCCAGCGCATCCCCATGATCTTCAGCGGCCCGCTGTATGCCACCCCCTGCATCCTGGGGGCCTTGGTGCTGTATTACGGCGTGCGCTTTCTGCCGCGCACCGCTGCGGTGCTGCTTTGCTTTGCTCTGGTCTTGGGTCTTCGCCTACTCGCTATCTTCTTCCACATCGGCATGCCAAGGTTCCTGTATTATGACAACAACGAAACCAACGCACCCGGCCCCGCACAATAAGCGCCGCAG
This sequence comes from uncultured Eubacteriales bacterium, assembly GCA_900546685.1. Lineage (GTDB taxonomy): Bacteria > Bacillota > Clostridia > Christensenellales > QAND01 > UMGS1975. The sequence goes on from UREB01000046.1 coordinate 7,675, forward strand.
CCGCCCGTTTTTGTTGTATAATAAGCTATCATCATTTTTACATTCATAGGAGATATGCCATGAAACGAATCCTTTGCTTTGGAGATTCCAACACCTGGGGCTTTGCTCCCAAAGATGGCTACCGCTTTGACGAAAACACCCGCTGGACCGGGCTCGTCCAAAAGGCGCTGCCGCAGTATAAGATCATCGAGGAAGGGCTCAACGGCCGTACCGCCCTATGGGATGACCCCATCGAGGGCTACAAAAACGGCAAGGAATACCTGATCCCTTGTCTATCCAGCCAAAGCCCGCTGGATCTTGTCATCCTCATGCTCGGCACCAACGACTGCAAGACACGCTTTGCCCTCACTGCCTCGGATGTGGCGGCCGGCGTGCGCGAGCTGGCAAACCTCATCCTAGCTTCCGGCTGCGGGCCGGAGGGCCGCGCGCCGCGCCTTCTGGTCATGTGCCCTGCGCCCCTGAACTATACCCGCGAGCCGGATTACTGCGCTTCGTTTGATGACAATTCCAACCGCATCTCCCGCGAGCTGCCCGCCAAATTTGCCCGCTTTACCCGCGAAATCGGCTGCGATTATCTCGATCTGGGCCCCATTGCCTCCGTCAGCGAAAAGGACGGCATTCATTTGGACCCGGATCAGCACCAAAAGGTAGCCGAGGCCGTTGTTGCCAAAATCCGCGAAATTCTCGGTTAAATGAAAAAAAGGAGCCAGACGGGCTCCTTTTTTGGTATACTGACAGTGAGAAACCATTCTTTTATAGAAAAGAGGTCATGCGATGCAATACGAGATCCAAGGCGGCGCCTACCCCATCGTCGTCTGCCGCCTGCAAAGCGGCGAAAAGATGATTACCGAAAAAGGCTCTATGGTGTATATGACCCCCAATATGCAGATGGAAACCAGGGGCGGCGGCATCGGAAAGATGTTCTCCAAAGCGCTATCCGGTGAATCCATGTTCCAGAACATCTATACGGCTCAGGGCGACGGCGTCATCGCCTTTGGCGCCAGCTTTCCCGGGCGCATCCTACCGCTGGAAATCACGCCGGAGCGGCCGATGATCCTGCAAAAAAACGCCTTTTTGGCGGCCGAGCCCACAGTAGAGCTTGCCATCACCTTCAAGAAAAAATTGGGCGCCGGCTTTTTTGGCGGCGAAGGGTTTATCATGCAGCGGCTCAGCGGCCGTGGCATGGCGTTTGTGGAGATCGACGGCGAATTGATGGAATATGTCTTGGCGCCTGGCCAATCGCTGCTGGTAGATACCGGCAATGTGGCCGGCTATGAAGAAAGCGTTTCCATGGAGATTCAGCAGGTAGAGGGGCTGAAAAACAAGCTGCTGGGCGGCGAAGGCTTTTTCCATACCCGCCTGACCGGACCCGGCAAGGTGTGGATCCAGACCATGCCCATCTCCACGGTGGCTTCTGCGCTCATCGGCTTTATGCCCTCCGGCAACTAAGGCAAAATAAAAACGGCGGACAAAATATCCGCCGTTTTTCTCTATTTTACGATTCCAGTGCGCGCAGCAGCTGCGGCAGGGCGCGCTCAAAGCACACGCCGTAGCGCGTCTCAAGGCCCAGCGGCAGCGTCTCCACGATGCTTTGCTGGGTAAAGTCCGCCGCGATTTGGGCCGCCTGCACCAGCGTTTTGCCCGCCAGGTATGCGCCCGTCAGCGCGCTGGCGTATACATCGCCGGTGCCGTGGTAGCTGCCCGGCATATGCGGGGCAGCGGGGCAGGCCGTCTGCCCAGTCTCTCTATCATATACCGCGGCGCCCAGCTTCCCCTCTTCCGGGCTGATGCCCGTCAATACAACGCTGGCCTGCGTCATTTCGCGCAGCGCCTGCATCAAATCATCTACCTCCGCCTTATCGGGCGTTTCCAGATACGGCCGGCCCAGCATCAACGCCGCCTCCGTCTGGTTGGGCACGATCACATCCGCCTTTTGGCAAAGCGTTTTCATCAGCTGCGGCATTTTTTCCGACATTCCGGGGTACAGCTTCCCGTGATCCCCCATCACCGGGTCCACGATGATCTTGGTCTGCTCTCCCCGAAACGCATCGAACAACTGCTCTACCAGCGCCACCTGCTCCGCCGAACCCAAATAGCCAGTATAGATGGCATCAAATGCCAAGTCCAGCGTTTTCCAGTGCGCAAAGATAGCAGGCAGGTCTTGGGTTAAATCGCGGAACGTCATACCGGTAAATCCGCCGGTATGCGTGCTCAGCACAGCCGTGGGCAGCGCGCTTGCCTCCAGCCCAGCCGCAGATAAAATGGGCAGCGCCACCGTCAAAGAACAGCGCCCCACGCAGGATAAATCATGCACAGCCAATACTCGTTTTTGTTTCATTGCTTTCTCCCTTGCATCTTTTCGGTCTATGCCCTATAATAACGAAAAACTGACCTGATTAAAAGATTCAATTTTATCATTTTTTATAAGGTCAGAAGCCAGGAGGCCCCTATGCTCTTTTCCCTGCCGCCAGATGATAGCCATACGCCGCTGTATATGCAAATCACCCGCCACCTAAAGCAGCAGATCCGTACAGGCGCGCTGCCCGCCCATGCCAAGCTGCCCAGCAAGCGCAGCCTGGCAGAGCATCTGGGCGTCAGCGTTACCACCGTGGAAAGCGCGTACAGCCAGCTGGTTTCCGAAGGGTTTGTGGAAAGCCGGCCCAAGCGCGGGTTTTTTGTCTGCGAGATCGAGCCCCTCCTGCCTGCCGCCGCAGAGCCGGCCCGGCCCGCCGCAAAGGCGGACGGCACGGCGGCGCCGCTTGTGGATTTTTCATCCGGCGGCATCGATACGCGCCATTTCCCGTATACCACCTGGCGTCGTCTGCTGCGCGCCTGTTTTGATGAGGCGGACGCCACGCTTTTGCAAAACGCCCCTGCCCAGGGGCTGGTTTCGCTGCGGGAAAGCATCGCGCAGT
>UREB01000047.1 GCA_900546685.1 uncultured Eubacteriales bacterium
TTACAAGAAGGTGTATATGCCATCTGCCCGATTGCTGTGGTTCCAAAATACGAATGTACTCACAGGATGGATAATGATGCTTGAATCTAGCCCAAAACTTCTTAAAGTCATGGCACACCTGCTGATAATCTGAAATTAAATTTGCATAGGTCAAAACGATATGCCTTTCAGAGTCTTCTCCCCTAAAATTGTCGTTAATGATACGTCGTAAGGTCTGAAAAGATCGGTTGAGAGATTGAGAATTTTGTTGCCTTGTCTTACTTTTGAAATGCACGAGTTCACCGTTGCTTAGGTTGATGCATTCATGTTTGTTGAGTTTGCGATAATTTGCTAGATTACTGGATGGATTTTTAATTGCTATGATCTCAGTGATATTCTGCGTTTGTATGACTTTAACCATTTTATCTCTGTCAATGGCTAAGGCATGTCCAGATTGAAGAAAAATACGTGGATTTGTAGTCATCAAAATAACCTCCTAAAAAAGTCCTCTATAATAAATAACGTTTTAAATTTCTATTTTTATCTGAAATATCTGTAAATTAGATTTTTTATGACCTTTGACGGATTTTAGAAATTATTTGCTTAAAATTAAAGATATGTATGTGATGTAAGAATGCTTTGTCAAATAAACGGTTGACAAGAAAATAGAAACTGAGTTTGATTTTTTGGCCAACTGGCCCGCCAAAAAGAAAAAACGCCCCTATGAGGCGTTCGCAGTGCTAAGAAGCTGTATTAGAATGTAAGGAAACGAGGCCTGCCATGTTCTGGTCTATCTGCCGACGATTATGACATCAGCATAACAAAAACATCCTCCGACTCACTGAAATATGAGTAGGAGGATGCTTTTTTTCATTGGTCTTTGTTTTTATCCGCCTCATCCAGGTACCGTATAATGATGTATTCGATCAGGTTGGTCATGGAGCGATGTTCTTCTTTGGCCAGTGCTTCAATTCTGTCAAAGATTTCATCACTGAGACGGAGTGTGAAAACACGCTTTAGGGTAGCCATGATTCATCCTCCTATCTTTTTTATAAGTATAAGAAAGCGAACAGAAAGAATATGCAGTCTAAAAGATATCTATTGACTGCTTAGTGATATCATTTATATAATGATGACAAAGGGGGAGAGGAAAGTGGAGGATCATACAAAATTAAATGATTTTGAAGTGCAGAATCAAATAGAGAATCGAAAACAACGGTTAACTATCATTGGAGCTGTGGCCTTCGGCCTATTGATTATCATAGGATTCTTTTGGTATATCGAAAGTGATTTCTCAATTTCAAGTGCATTCAATAGCGGCGATGCTAAGAAATATGCAGTGCAGGCAGCAAGGAACAAAGGATATGCGGTGTATGAGGATACTGTAAAGGTAGAGGAATCGGACAAATATGAAAGGTATTTCATTACGATGAATGCACGGGTAGCCTCTTTGGACAATATCAAGCTCGTTTGTTATATAGAGTTGCTGGACTACGAATATGTATTTATTGTATGCCCCGATACATTTGAGAATGCCTGGGAAAGAACCGAGTGGAAAAACAATGTTAAGGCCAGCAATGGGTGGGGAAGCAGTGCTAAATAAGTAAGAGAATGAAAAAGGGAGGATTCAACAATGAAGAATAAAGCTTTCAGAGTATTTGCAGCCAGTATGGCTGTCTTATTCGGCCTTATTTGTATTGCTTGTGATTCCAGCTCTGTAGGAGAAGAAGGCTATACATCAGATGAGGATGAACAACAGTATTATGAGGCCTGCCAGGCATTGGGTAACGAAGAATACTACATGGCGTTCAGCTATTTTTCAGACTTGGGGGACTATAAAGATTCTGAAGAAAAAATGATACAAGGCGCAATCGGGTATTTGGAACAGGAAATCGCAGCGGCAGAAGGTGGCTCATCTGTTGATGTGGATGAGATTGAGGTAGTATTTGAAAAGCTTTATGATCACTATTTAGATTATCCGAATTATCAGGAAGCAATAGATACCTTGCGCGATCGTTGGCCTGATATGACACAGTATGGAAATTCGGTACCGCAGCCAACACAAGCATATCAAAACTATGTTCAGGCAGCCGCTGCCTATGAGGAAGGTTCTTTGACGAATGTAGACGAGTATCAGAAAAAGCTGTTTGATACGATCAATAACATTGGTGGATGGTATCTGAGTGCGGATAAGTGTATCGGCGGAAGCAACTGGCTTGTGGGTACCAATCAGACAAAAGGATGCGTTACTGTGTCATTGGGTATGGAAGAATATGAGCTGTATCTGCAAAACTATGGGGCGGAGCGGATACGGTTTGTAGGGGACGGCATGGAGCTCTATGATTACCACTATGGGAACGGAATCGAAACCCTCATGGTAAAATGCCCGGAATGCAACAGGACACACGAGATATTTGCTACTTAAAATAGATGGGAGGATACATGATGAAAAAGAGGAATAGGCTATGGTGGCTGGGAATGGCCTGTGTGCTGTGTTTGAGCTGTGGTGGCTGTAACGTAAAAACAGAGAAAACAGAAGAACCAACGGCACAGGAGGAAAGCACATACTTTGATAAGCTGGAACTGGACATGACGCCGGGACGAGTAGAAAGCATCATGGGCAGAAAAGCAGATGCAACCGAAGGCCCGGAAGAGATGTCTGGTATGACGGCAATACAGTATACATGGAATTTTGAAGATGAATCCATCTCGGTAACGGTGGATACAACCGATCCTGGCAATGAGTTTGTAATGGCAATCAACCGAAGCACCGAAAAGGAGATTTATCTGGAACATTTGGACGTTGCAAAGGCCATGGAGGAATTACAGCTTGGAAGCGACACGTATGAGGAGGCGTGTGCAAAGCTGGGGGGAAAGGGCAATCCCATAGTGAAACAATATTATGCACAACTAGAGGGAGGCAAGATAGGAGTAACTGTATATAATTTTAAGGATAAACAGGGAAATCGAATCAGCTGCGGGTTTAATTCTGCGGGCACTCTGCGTGTAGTAGGTACAGATACCAAGAAAGTGGACGCAGAATTTTCAATCGCCGACGTAAGGAAAATAGATTTGGGAGACAGCTATGAGCAATGCTGCGCCTATTTGGGAGGACCCGGCGAATATTGGCAAAAATCTAGTATATATGTACTGGGGGATAGAGGAAAAGTTATGCAGTGGAACTGCCGAGGACAGGTATGTAATGTGACGTTTGATTTAGAGACAGACAAAGTAAATCAAATAAAATATGCGGCAGATGAAAATAAAAAAACGATTCCAAAAGAAACAACCAACAACATCTATACAGGCACAAATTGGAACGATGGGGTACAATCTGCGGGAGAAGAGAACATCTATATATGGACGAAAAACAATTATCAAGAAGAGCTTACATGGAAAACTGAGAACTTCCTTTGGTTAATTTGCCGTGTTGCTGGAGAAGAAACGATAGCGGATGTTTATGTTATCTATTACTGATGTCAGTATTCATGATGAGGCTCGGCAGGGAAGGATATATGCCGGAACATTTGGCAGCTGTATTTTTTCTACAGAGCTTTATCCGACGAATTCAGAATACTCAGCTATGAAAGAAACAGATTTACAAAAAGGGGATTGGGATTTTGGATATACTTGTATGAATACGGGAATCCTTGGAGTGGTTAATGACCAAGGGGGGGTTGTCTTGCTGGAATATAGGATTGCGATATCTCCTGATGCATGGGGGAAAGAAGAAGCGCTCATGCAATTTGCCAATGGTCTGGCTGATATACTGGGAGGCAAGACATCTTATGGGGAAGAAATAATGATGAATATGGTTGGGATCACAGCTGGACTAGAACCAGCTAATATTACGATGCTCGTAGGGTTACCTTATTGCTACTATTGGGCAGAGAAAGACATTTTGATTTCTTCATGTCAAGCCGATGGAGTGACTCAAATTATGTTCATGGCACTATAAAAAGGAGGAGTTTTCAATGGCTGTTTATGGGATCGGCGCTTATTACAAGGGAAGAGGGGACGTCAGCAGGGAAAGCATAGACAATGGGTTTTGCGGATTTGGGTATACATAAGAAGAGCAGCCGGCGCTGTATGAATTGATGCGCCAGGTAAGCCTGGGGGATATCGTGTATATAAAAGCAAAAACGCCGCAGATGCAAAACGAAATTGCAATCAAAGCCATCGGATATGTGGTAGGCAAGGAAATAGAAGAAGATCAGTCCGGCAATGACCTGGGATTTGGCAAAAAGGTGATATGGAAAAAGAAATATCCCAGTCCGTTGCGTATCAGACTGGATGAAAATAATTGTATGGTAAACACATACGCTAACACGCTGTACAGGGAATATTCGCCTAAAATGATTCAATCGGTGATGGAGCTGTTGTTTGCTTCAGAGGGGTAAGAAGAGATGAAAGTGACGAGGAATAGGCTGAATAGATAGGTTAAAAAATGTTTCTATTTGGAGTTGTAGACGGGGTTGAGAAGGCTAAAAAACGCTTAATAAAAGGGAGGTATTTCCTCCCTTTTTGCATTACAAAAAATGAAAGAAGGCGTTGTGATGATACGGATTGAACAGTGGGAAGACAGATATGCAGAATATTTGTGCAAAGTAGGCATTGTTATGTGCGTGGATGAAATGCTGGAGTGCATACGGATCGCATTTAAGCACAGAAAGGTGCTGCTGGAAAAGGACAAGGATAAAGCAGAAAAAATGATCGATGAATTGCAAAAGCTGTATATACAAAGGGAGGAATAAAGATGCCCTCCTTTTGCCCGTGAATGGCATTGAAAAAGGCCAGATTATAAAGGGAAATATCATGGAACTGCTTTATGAAACCGAAAGCAATGGGACGAAAATGAAGAACATAAAATAAGGTAAAATAACGCGGTTTTCCCTCATAACCCGGAGGTCGTGAGGTTCAAATCCCACCCCCGCTACCATTCAATGCCTGTAAACAGAGTGTTTACAGGCTTTTTCTTTGTTGTTATCATGTATACGGGATTCACTTTTCTCAAGCCAAGGAAAGGAACAGAAAGAAAATGCAAAAGATAATCCCGGCATCCTCGTTAAGCATACGTCGTAAGTTTTGGGAACTGTATCGCGGACTACTAGTCATAGGGCCATTTATCTTTCTGATTTTGGTGGGAATGGTTAGCATAAGATATCTGTCTGGAGGAGAAAGGTGGCCGCTATCATACGGTGTTTCGGTATTGGTGATGGCATGTTGTAGCGTTGTATTGCAAGCAATCGTTTATCTTATGATACTTGTTTTGTGGATTCCGGGGTTTGTGTGGCTGAAGATTCAGGAAAGGCAAATGAATGTAAAATTGCGCGAAAACCGCGAAGATTGGATGCATCCGTGCGGAGATATTTATAGGAACAGTCAATGGCTGATTTCGATGCCATCGTCAGGAAATTTTTTTGTAATCCATAAAGACTATGTGAAAGAGATTGGAAAGCTAAGAAGGATATCCAGGAACAATCCGAACCACGGACATAAAGCGCGGATAAAAACCATACACGGAAGCAGATGGTTAAAATTTGGCACCAAAGTTGCCTATAAGTACACAAAGCAGTGGATCAAAGCAAATGTTGAGAATCGCTGTAAAGCCTCATCGCGTAGTACGGGCAATGTGATAACAGAAGTAAAATAAAGGAGGGGCTCCCTCCTTTATTTATTCTACATTTATGAAATTTTTTCCGTTTTCCAAAATAGGAGAAAGCCTGCCAAAAACATAATGGAAAGAACGCCGATACCGAGGTTGATCTGCCCGGTTAACTGACTGACGAGAGAAACAAGCATCGTACCTAAAAAAGAGGCGCCCTTACCGCAAATATCGTATAGGCCGAAATACTCGCCGGAACGGTTCGGAGGAATGATTTTGGCATAATAGGAACGAGATAAGGATTGAATGGCGCCCTGAAAGATGCCGACGCATACGGCCAAGATCCAAAATTGGTATTGATGCACCATCCCGATGGCATAAAGGGATATACAAAAGTAAGCCGCTATGCATACGAGCATAAGCTTGGCAGAGGAAAACCGGCGGGAAAGGCGGCCAAAAAACAGCGCGGCGGGGAAGGCGACGATTTGAGTCACGAGCAGGGCCAATAGAAGGCCGGTTGTGTCTAGGCCTAATGCGGTGCCGTAGGCGGTTGCCATATCGATGACGGTATAAACGCCGTCTATAAAGCAGAAAAAGGCAAGCAGGAAGAAAAGCACCTTTTTTTGCTGCCGCAGTTCTCTTAATACCGAAGCAAGACGGCCAAAGCTGGAGCGTATGGGTTTTTCGCAAGATTCTACGTAGTGGTTTTGCCGATAGCTTTTCAATAGCGGCAGAGAAAGCAGTACCCACCATATTGCGATTAGAGCGAAAGCAAGCCCCATAGCCAATCCCATGGATAAACCGATGGCATCATAGCAGAGGACCAATGCAAGACAGAGCACAAAGGGTATGCAGCTGCCGATATAGCCCCAAGCATATCCGTGAGAGGATACCTGATCCATCCGGTCATCTGTGGTCACGTCGATGAGCATGGAATCGTATAATACCAAACTCAGGGAATAGGCGGATTTAGCAAGGATAAAGAGCAGAAGAAACCAAAGCCAAGACTGCAGAATACCAAGAAGAACACAGCCTACGGCGCCGATGAGCAAAGAAATTAAGAAAATTGGCTTTTTCCACCCGCGCAAATCGGAAAAAGTGCCTATGGTTGGGCCGAGAAGGGCTACCAAAATGGTGGAAGCGGAAACTGCATACCCCCAATAGGCCAGGTAGGAAACATCCGAAAGGCCGGCGCTTTCTGCCAAGGCGTTGAAGTAAATGGGCATGATGGTAGAAACCAACAATGTAAAAGCAGAATTACCCACATCATAAAGGATCCACTTTTTCTCCAAAGCATTTAATTTGAATTTCATATGCTTTTCTCCTAACTTTCCAATGAAATATGCTGCCATGAATCGCCGGCGCCAAAGGTAGGCATAAAATGCGTGCTCAGCGGCGTGTTTTTCTCTAGACAGTCAAGATACTCTTGGGTGAGTGATTGGCACTCATGCAAAGCTTGGCCTAGACGCCGAGATAAGCCATTGTTACTGAGTTGGCAAGCAGGATTGCTGTTTTTACGCATGAGCAAACCATGCATGTCCGCATAATTGCCGCTGATTTTCAAAATGCCGAGCAAAAAACTGCGCTTAAGCGTACCAGGTGTGCGGAGCAGCTTATGATAACGGATCATGGAGCAAAGCGCTTGAAAGATTTGCTCTGTGGTCAGCGTAGGGAAAAAATCAGCAATAACACGCGCACGATCCCGGGTAGGATGGATATGCTGTGTAAGGTGTGCGCGTAAAGGGTCTTTGCCTGCTTGGAGCAAAAGAAACCGATCAAACTCTGTTTCAATCTCCGCATGAGAAAGACCGGAAACGGCCATCATTTTTTCCACATAGCCGTGGCAGCATTGATCCAGAGCATAATGACAGAGAAATCCCAATAAATAGGCGGTGTGCTGTGCACATGAAGCGCCATCGGTGCGAAACTGCTGCCAGATCTCCTTGGCCGGAGCAAAAAAATCAGCCCCGGGCTTATCATGCATTTCGTATCCGACAGCATTGACTTCATTGCTACACAGAGCCTTATAGTAAAAGAGAATGTCCGGACCATGAAGACCGATATCGTAAAGAGCACGATTCTCTTGAATCAAAGCACGAATCTTAGCGGGAAACAGGGGGAGCATCCTTTCCCCAAAGGTGTAGTGTGCATAAGTGGATGGCATGGCCTCTCCTCCTTTATCACAAAATCATACCAGCCGTGTGTGTTTGTTCCGTCAATCTTGTGTAAAGCTGATGTTAAATGTTCTCCAGATAGGGCAGCAGAGCGCGATAGGCCTCTATCAAGGTTTCCAGCGTGTGAAAACGGCAATTGGCAGGGCTGGTAGAGGGAAGTGGGATACTGGGACGCCCGGTGATGGGCAGGCAATATCGCTTATAGAGCATAGAAGCTTTGGAGCCTGTTGTAAAGATGGCCTGAATAGGCGCTTGGGCAAGCAGAGGCCTTAGGTCGTTGGGCTGTGGATCGCAGATGGAACCATCGTCCGCACCTTGGATACGGCAAGCATGAAGAACATCCCATAGAGCGATGTGATGGCGGTGGCAAAAAGAGGCGCGATCCTGATTGTCGGTGGGCATGGATTCACAGCATACGGCAGCCAACACGCGCCAAAAGCGGTTTTGGGGATGCGCGTAATAAAATCCGTTCTGCCGAGATTTCGGAGAGGGCATAGTTCCTAAAATCAGTACCCGGCTATTTGCATCGAATAAAGGGGGAAGAGGATGGATGACAGATTCAGACATGAGGCGCCTCCTTTTTTGGTATTGTAACATGATATGCAAACAAGGTATGATATAAAAAAGGAGGTTTGTGATGAAATCGATTTTTATTTGTTATCCCAAATGCTCTACTTGTCAGAAGGCAAGAAAATTTTTGGAGGAAAAGGGCATTGAGTTTGAGGAACGGCATATTGTAGAGCAGAATCCAAAACAGGATGAATTAAAGCGTTGGATTGCCCAGAGCGGACTGCCCATCAAACGGTTTTTCAATACAAGCGGGTTGAAATATAAGGCATTGCAGCTAAAGGACAAGCTGCCGAATATGACTGAGACAGAGCAAATAGAATTGTTAGCAACGGACGGTATGCTGGTAAAGCGCCCGTTGCTGATTACACAAGATCGCATCTTGGTGGGCTTCAAACCGGCGGAATGGGAAACCTTAGCATGATACAGATTTTCGGCAAGGCAAAATGCTTTGATACCAAAAAGGCGATTCGCTATTTTAAGGAAAGAAAGATCCCTGTGCAGTATATTGATATAAAGCAAAAGCCGATGAGTAAAGGGGAATATCGCTCTGTGAAGGCTGCCATGGGTGGATGGCAGGCTCTGGTGGATGAAAAGGCAAAGGAATATGAGGATTGCTATCTACCATACTTGACAGTGGAAACGGATATAGATGAGAAGATTTTAGAAAATCAACAGATTTTGAAAACGCCCATCGTTCGCAATGGAAACAAGGCTACGGTGGGAGTTTGCCCCGAAATTTGGAAGCTATGGCAATGATTGCATGAATTGTAGGAGATTTTTTAGGAAAACCTTGACATTATGCGGAATGATTTGTATAATCTAATGGCGTTCTTAAAGAACGGCATTATGGCGGTATAGCTCAGTTGGCTAGAGCACACGGTTCATACCCGTGGTGTCGTAGGTTCAAATCCTACTACCGCTACCAAAGGAACCTGAGTTTCAGGTTCCTTTTTTTATTTTTCTTATGGCATGTAAACTGGTTGTGAGACCATCAAAATTATCCAATATGATTGGATTGGCCGCATCAAATAAAATATGAAAATTAAGGGTTCACAGACAAAGTCCATACAGGTAGGCAACCATGAGTCAAACGCTGGAAAAATATACCTACGACGATTTCGGCAACCAGACGGGGAAGGAAACATATGAGGTAAACATGGATGCCATGAAGAATGCCAAGACCAAGGATATGTGCAACATCTATGATACGACCAACCAGCTGATCAAGGTGGAGGAGAAAGCCAACGGCGGCAGCAATTAATTGGACAACGCTGAACACCAGCCTGTATAATGGGGAAGGACAGCGCATCCGGAAAACAGACGGCAGCAGCACCAACGGCGACTACACCATGTATTTCTACATGGGTGGGGCGCTGGCGTTCAGCACCAACAGCGATGCGAACTACATCACGGACGAAAACATCATCGACCCGAACGGCACCATCATCGCGGGCAAGCGGCAGGACAACGCATACAATGCGGACCGGCCGGAGGGGCAGTATTGGATTTACCATTACGACGCCCGAGGCAGCGTAACCAATATCATCGGAACGGACAAGAACGGCGTTTTATACCGGGCGGAAAACAACGTCTATGACGCGTTCGGCAAGGACGACAGCGGAAGTACAACGCCGACAACGTCGATCAAGAACGAAGTGAAGTTCACAGGCGCGGTGCAGGATAATAGTGGATTGTACTATGCGAATGGGTATCACTATAATCCGATAACAGGAACCAATGTACAGGCGAGCGTAGAGAAAGACAGGGAAATATTGTCGCTATTTGCAAATATAGAGG
>UREB01000048.1 GCA_900546685.1 uncultured Eubacteriales bacterium
CCAAATGTGTGATATCGCATTTGATATGTTTTTGGAAGATTCTAAATACGATGAAACGGAAAATGCGATCTTTACACTGATGCATAAGGCCTTTTTGGAAGGGTTCAAGGCGGGGAAGATGGCGTCCGAATCGATAGACCGCATGTCCATGTACTATAAAGGTAGGATCGACGCCAGAATTGCCAATGCTGGCTTTGCAGAGAAGGCAAATGGTCAAAATAACATAGATTAAGACAGAAAAATACAACAAAAATAAAAAGCAGGACGGCCGTCCTGTTTTTTTATGCCTGAAAACGAAAAATTATTTGGCCTTTAGCCCCAAAAGGTAATCTACGCTTACCCCGTAAAGCTGCGCAAGCTGAATCAAGAGGGGGGCCGTCCATTCGATCTTGCCCGTCTCATATTGCGAATAGGTATTTTGCGCCATATGCAGCTTTTGTGCAAGCTGAGTTTGAGTTAGATGATTCTGCTCACGCAGAGCACGGATATTTTCGTAAATCATAGTATCACCAAGCACCAGTATGGTTCATTTTTTTCGGTTTGGATAGCTATTATCTTGAATATAGATAGCAAAAAATAGATGGTAAATACAGGAAAACTATTGATATTTCAGCACTTCTTCCAGGATTTGTCAAAAACGCCCTGCATTTTCCTACCCCAAAAAGCAAGGAACCCCGAAAATCAAAATTTTTTGAGTATAGATTGGCCTATGGCAGCGAAAAACGCATGGCGAAAGCTGCTGAAAACCGCTTTTTGCAAAAAGTCAAGAATTTTTTGATGCAATTTTTGAAGAAAAAAAGGGATTTTCCCTTTTATGGAGAAACTATTAAATACAAAAGGATTTGGAGGTGGTACGCTTTGATTTCCATTCGGGAGCAAACCGAGGCGGATCAGGATATGATCCTATCCCCCTTTGCCACAAGGGCCACGCAGTCCAAAGGGCGCAGGCGGCCGGAAGCGCCGTGCCCCATCCGCACCTGCTTTGCCAGGGATCGGGACCGCATTCTGCACTCCAATTCCTTCCGCCGCCTAAAGCATAAGACACAGGTTTTCATTGCGCCCAGCGGCGACCATTTCCGCCAGCGCATGACGCATACGCTGGAGGTCGTGCAGATTGCGCGCACCATTGCGCGGGCGCTGCGCCTCAATGAGGACTTGACAGAGGCCATCGCCTTGGGGCACGACTTGGGGCATACCCCGTTCGGGCATACCGGCGAACGGGTGCTGAACCGGCTGAGCAGCCTGGGCTTTGCGCACAATCAGCAGAGCCTGCGGGTGGTGGAGTTTTTAGAGCGCGACGGCAAGGGGCTGAATCTGACCTGGGAGGTCAAGGATGGCATTGTCAACCACCGCAGCGCCTGTACGCCCGCAACGCCGGAAGGGGCGATCGTGCGCCTGGCAGATAAGATCGCGTACGTCAACCACGATGTACAGGACGCCATCTGGGCGGGAGACCTGACGATGGATAGCCTGCCCAAGCACTGTGTAGAGGCGTTGGGGCGCACCAACAGCGAGCGCATCAACGCGCTGGTGGTGGATGTGATCCGCCATTCGCATGACGGTGTGGTGCAGCAGTCCGCCCATATGGCAAAGATCATGGGTGATCTGCGTGCGTTTCTGTTTGCGCATGTATATGAGGGGCCGCGCCAGATGGAGCAGACCCAGCGTGCCGAGCGCATGATAGAGGGCCTGTACACCTATTATATCGGCCAGGCGGGCAGCCTGCCCGCCGAATATGAGCACATCGCAGAGACACAGTCCCGCGAGCGGGCCGTGATGGATTATATCGCAGGCATGTCGGACAACTTTGCCGTCCGGCAGTTTTTGAGCATTTATGTGCCGGGCGAGGCAGGGCCGTATGGCGGATAACGCCGCGCCGGCAGGAAAGGAGGGCGTATGGCCGGGCATTTTACCGATGAATTTTTAGACGAAGTACGGGCGCGCAACGACCTGGTACAGATCGTTTCGCAGTATGTGCCGCTGCAGCAGAAAAGCCGGCGCTACTGGGGCTGCTGCCCATTCCATAGCGAAAAAACGCCCTCGTTTTCCGTGGATCCGGACAAGCAGTTTTACTATTGCTTCGGCTGCCATGAGGGCGGCAATGTCATCCATTTTATCATGAACATCGAAAAGATGACATTTCCTGAGGCCGTGCAGTTTTTGGCGGAAAAGGCCGGCCTGCCCCTGCCGCAGACCGGGCAGGACAGCCGGGCCTACCAGGAGAAAAAGCGCAGAAAGCAGCGCTTGTATGAAGCGCTGCGCCAGGCGGCGCTGTTTTACCACCATCAGCTGTCCACAGACGGCGCCGCGCACGCCAGGGCCT
Source organism: uncultured Eubacteriales bacterium (assembly GCA_900546685.1). Classification (GTDB taxonomy): domain Bacteria; phylum Bacillota; class Clostridia; order Christensenellales; family QAND01; genus UMGS1975. The sequence continues at coordinate 2,324 of UREB01000048.1, forward strand.
ACCTGGAAAAGCGCGGGCTGACGCAAAAGGAGGTCAAGCATTTTGGCCTGGGGTACGCGCCGAAGGGATGGCAGGCTTTAACCGACCACCTAACGGCCCAGGGCTTTACGCTCAAAGAGCTCAGCGACGCGGGGCTGGCCGTGGTCAAGGGCGAAAAGAAATACGACTTTTTTCGGGACAAGCTTATTTTTCCCATCATCGATCAGCAGTCACGCGTGCTGGGCTTTGGCGGCCGCTTGCTCTCTGGCGACGGCCCCAAATACATCAACACCGCCGAAACGCTGGTGTATAACAAGCGGGAAATGCTCTACGGCTTGAATTTTTACCGGCAGTTTGGCAAGGAACGCGAGCTGTTTATGACAGAGGGATATATGGACTGCATTGCCGTTTCCTCGTTTGGTTTTCCCAATGTGGTAGCCTCGCTGGGCACGGCGTTGACCACCGGGCAGGTACGCCTGCTGCGCCGCTTTGCCGATACCGTCTATTTTGCTTACGATGGCGACGCCGCCGGGCAAAACGCCACCCTGCGCGGGCTGGATATTGCCGAAAGAGAGGGCGTGGCGGTGCGCGTTTTGGTGTTGCCGGATGGGCAGGACCCGGACGAATTTTTGCGCAGCCAAGGGGCGTCCGCGTTTCGTGCGCTCAAGCAAAGCGCGCTGACGCTGACGGAATGCAAGATACAGGCGCTTGCCAACGCCTGCGATATGCAGACGGAAAACGGGCGCACGGCCTTTGCGCAAAAGGCGGCGGCGCTGCTAAAGCCGCTGTCGCCCGTGGAGCGGGAGCGTTACGAGCGGTACATTGCCAAGGTATCCGGGTTTGCGGTGGAGACCATCCAGCAGCAAACGCAGAGCGCCAGGGTGCCCATGGACGCTGCGCCGCCCAAGCACCGGGAGACGCCGGCGGAAAAAGAGCAAGGCGTGGCGCTGCAGGAGCGCGTATTGTGCGCGCTGGCGGAGGACGCAAAAACCGCGGTACGGCTGCTGCCGCTTTTACGCCGGGAGGATTTTACCGACCCGCTCTTGCAGGATCTATACATAAAATCGCTGGAGCTATGCGCCAAGCAGGAGCTTTCGCCGGCCGGGCTTTTGGCGTCGGTACAGACGCCGCAGGATGCCAAGCGCGCCGCGCAGTGGTTCGTGCATACGCACGTAGAGCCGCCGGATGTGATGCTGGATTATCTTTGCACCCTCAGGGTGCAGACCCTGCTGCGGGAAAATGAGCAGCTTTCCAAACAACCTGGAGAGGATATCCGCCAGGCCGCGCAAACCATTTCACAAAACACACATTTGATCGCAGCGCTGAAACAGAAAAACAGCGATGCGGCTTCCAAGATAGAATACCTTCGTAGGGGGAAACAGTAATGGCAGAAACCAAAGCAAAGCAATCCAAGGACCGCGTAGACGAAATCATCGCCACCGGCAAGCATAAGGGCGTTTTGACCCATGACGAGCTCAACCAAACGCTGACGGACGAGGAGATGGAGCCAAGCCAGCTGGAAAATATCCTAAACGAGCTGGAAAAGCGCACCATCAAGGTCGTAAAGACCCTGCCGGACGATCTGGAGCCAGACGCCAAGGAGCTGGCAGAGGAAGAGGTGATCACAGAGCAGGAGTTGGCCTCGGACTATATCCCGGATACCGTCAACATCGACGACCCTGTGAAAATGTACCTAAAGGAGATCGGCCGGGTGCCGCTGTTGTCCGCTACGGAAGAAATCGAGATCGCAAAGCGCATGGGCGAGGGCGATGAGCGCGCCAAGCAGCAGCTGACAGAGGCCAACCTGCGCCTGGTGGTCTCCATTGCCAAGCGGTATGTGGGCCGCGGCATGCTGTTTTTGGACCTGATCCAGGAGGGCAACCTGGGGCTGATCAAGGCGGTAGAAAAATTCGATTACCAAAAGGGCTATAAGTTTTCTACCTATGCCACCTGGTGGATCCGCCAGGCCATCACCCGCGCCATTGCGGACCAGGCCCGCACCATCCGCATCCCGGTGCATATGGTGGAAACCATCAACAAGCTGATCCGCGTAACGCGCCAGCTTTTGCAGGAATATGGGCGCGACCCGCAGCCGGATGAAATTGCCAAGGAAATGGGCATTTCGGAGGAAAAGGTGCGGGAGATCATCAAAATTGCCCAGGAGCCGGTATCGCTGGAAACCCCCATCGGGGAAGAAGAGGACAGCCACCTCGGCGATTTTATTCCGGACGACGAAGCCCCTGCGCCGGAGGAAAGCGCGGCCATCACCATCTTAAAAGAACAGCTGACCGAGGTGCTGGATACCCTGACCCCGCGCGAAGAAAAGGTGCTGCGTTTGCGCTTTGGCCTGGATGATGGCCGGGCCCGCACCTTAGAGGAGGTAGGCAGGGAATTCAACGTGACGCGCGAGCGCATCCGCCAGATCGAGGCCAAGGCGCTTCGCAAGCTGCGCCATCCCTCCCGCAGCAAAAAGCTGCGCGACTTTTTAGACTAAAGCACGCCATGAAAAAACGCCAAGCAAACGCTTGGCGTTTTTCTATACCGCTACGGCTGGCAGCGCTGGCAGGGCTCATAGCCTTGGTCGATGAGCCATTCACGGCTGCCGGTAAAGGTCTGCTTGTTTGTTTCGCTCATGTCCTGGGCGCTTTGGCAGTCTGGCTTATGAAACTTTTTGGTGTTGGTGTTGAGAATGTATTCAAGGCCTGCCTCGTTCGTTTGCTGCGGGCCTGTTTTTGCCTCGGTGCTGCTGCCGTCAGTATAATCGATGGCCACGCCGGGCTGCACGTTGTAGCAAAATACGCAGAAGCGCACGCCGTCTCCGCCATCCTCGGTTGAAAGCGCTTCCATCAAAACGCCGCGGGCAACCAGCTCCTCCCCAATAAATACAGGCGTGACCCGATAGAGCACGGGACGGCCGGTGCCCTCCACATACGACGCCACCTGGTTTTCAAAGGGCAGCATGCCTTCGGTATTCAGGTAGCGTGTGCCTGTGATCAGGTTTTGCGTATTGGCATTTTCCGCTGTTAGCTGGTAACCGATCAGATGGCAGCGGTTGTATAGATACTGGCCGTCTACAAAGCTGTACCGCACCGTCTGCCAGCCGCTGGGGCGCACCATGCCGATGCTGCCGCGCTCGCTGGTGGGCATGGTGCGGGGGCTGACCAGCGCCATAGCCACGCCGCAGCGCCCCAAATCATCCAGCTCGGCATACGATTCCTCCTGGATAGGGGCCATATCCTCTTCGGTGAAAAAGGGCTGGTTGCCGTTGATGACGGCATACGGCTCGCCGGCATACGCGGGCACGGCAGCATATTCGAAATGATCTGCCTGCGGGGCGGCCGTCTCAGCCGTATTGGATGCAGGCGGAGCCTGCACGGGGCTGCATGCTGCGCCAAACAGCGTACAAAGCAGAACCAGCAGCGAGAGCAGCGAGGATTTTATCCTTCGTTTCATACAAGAGCACCTCCGGCGCCAGGGAAATCAGAATCTATTTTTAGTATAGCATACCGCGGCCCGCCATGCGCTTTTTCGCAGGCGGGCCTTGCGCCGGAAAAAACAAGATGCTATAATAAAGCCACATTTGAATCAAATGTCTTCAGGGCGGGGTGAAATTCCCCACCGGCGGTATAGCCCGCGAGCCTTTTGGCAGACCCGTTGTAATTCCGGGGCCGACAGTACAGTCTGGATGAAAGAAGATATGCGCAAAGAGTCTCGCCCTTTTTTACGTGCACGAAAGGCGGGATTTTTTAATTTCTCCATATCTTCGGTTAGGAGAAACATGAACACGATTACAACCAAACACACCCCTTTAACGCAGACCCGCACCCTTGTCAGTATGGCGATGCTGACAACCATCGCCTACCTCTTGGCCTTTTTGGAATTTCCTGTGCCGCTGACGCCTTCGTTTGCGATGATGGATCTTTCCGATCTGCCGGCCTTGATAGGGGCCATGTCCATCGGGCCGGGGGCCGGCGTTGCCATCGAGCTGGTGAAAAACGCCTTGCAGCTGTTGGGCACCGCCACCGGCGGCATCGGCGAATTGGCCAATTTTCTCATCGGCGCGTCGTTTGTCTTTACCGCCGGCATGCTGTATCACAAAGCGCATTGGAAGGGCTGGCAGGCCTGTGTGCTGGGCGCTGTGGTGATGGCGGCCGCGGCGGCGTTGGCCAACTACTTTATCCTGTTTCCTATGTTTAATGCGTTTATGCCGATGGATCAGATCATCGCGATGTTTGGAGAGCTTATCCCCTTTATCCATACAAAATTGGATATCATTCTATTCAATACCATTCCTTTTAATCTGATCAAGGGCTTGGCCATTGCGCTGGTGACGCTGCCTGTATATGGCAAGCTGGCGCATGTGTTGAAAACAAACGAGTAGGAGGATAGACAAAGCGATGGACTATCTGGCTTTTTTGCAAAAGGAAATCCATGCCGCCGCCTTTGCCACGCTGGCAGAGGACGGGCGGCCGGAAGTGCGCATCATCGACATTATGCTTTATGACGGCCATAGCCTGTATTTTTTGACGGCCAAGGGCAAGGCGTTTTATCGCCAGCTCATCGAGCAAAAATTTGTCGCCATTACCGGCGAAAAGGGCCGGCGGGCGGTATCGCTGCGCGGCCATGTCCGCGTGGCGGACCCGGCCCTGCTGGATGTGATGTTTGAGGAAAATCCCTATATGAAGGACATCTATCCCGGCGATACGCGGCGCGCGCTGGAGGCGTTTGAGATTTATCAGGCCAGCGGCGAGTATTTTGACCTGACGCAGACGCCGGTGTTGAGGGAGCCCATCGCCATCGGCGCCGGGGAATCTGCCACGGGACGTTGCTACCGCATCACAGCGGGCTGCACGGCTTGCGGGCGCTGTATGCCTGTTTGCCCGCAGCGCTGCATCGAGCCGGGCCGTCCATACCGCATCGCGCCGGAGCACTGTCTGCATTGCGGGGCGTGCGCGGCGGTTTGCCCGGCCGGGGCGGTGGTGTTTTGAGGGCGGTTGCCCGCCGCTTGCCGGGTATGGTACAATGAAAACAGCCGAGGGCCTTGCCCCTTGGAAGGACGCTTTAAACGGGGGAGCGGCAAAGGTCTGCTCCCTTTTTATTGGCTGAAGGACAGGGAGGACCGCCCATGAAACCGTTGACAAAGCGCTTGCAGACCGCTTTGGATCTGTTGCCTGCCTGCCGCTTAGCGGCGGACATTGGCTGCGATCACGGCATTGCCGCCGAGGCGCTGCTTTGCCAGCGCAAATGCCAAAAGGTGCTGGCCTGCGACATCAGCGCCCCTTCGCTGGAAAAGGCAAAGGCGCGGCTGACGCGGGCCGGCTTGGCAGCGCATGCCGAATTTTTCTGCTGCGATGGGCTGGCAAAGGCCAACGAAGCAGACGGCGCTTTGCTCTTGGGCATGGGTGCGCGCACCATCGTGGAAATTTTGCAAAAGGGCCGTTCGCTCTTGCCGCAGATGCGCGGCCTGGTGGCAGGCCCTGCCGGCCATGCCGAGGCGCTGTACCGGGCGCTGCCCGCGCTGGGGCTGCGTGTGGAGGACGAGCGCATCGTCTGGGAAAATGGACGCTTTTTTCCGCTGGTGCTGCTTGTGCCCGGCACCCAGCGACCGCTTTTAGGCGCGGCAGAGGAATTGGGGCCTGTCAACTGCCAAAGGCGGGACGAGACCACGCTGCGCTATGCCGCATGGCTGTGCCGGGTGCTGGAAAAAACGCTTCGGGTGCCGGGGGCTTCCCGCACCGCCGCCCACCAGGAGGAGGCCGCGGGGCGCCTGGCCTGCCTGCATGCTTTTTTGGAGGAAGAAAGATGAAACAATCCATCGCACTGACGGAACTTATGCGCTGTTTGGATGAGTTTGCCCCCTTTGCCCTGGCCAGCGACTGGGACAATAGCGGGCTGCAAATCGGGGATTTTTCCGTGCCCATCACCGGCATTTTGTTGTGTGTGGACTGCACGGAGGCCGTGGTACAGGAGGCAGTGGAAAAGCGCTGTGAATTGATCCTGTCGCACCATCCGCTGCTGTTTCGTCCATTCAAGCAGATCGTGGAGCAGTTTGGCAGCCAGCGCGTCGTGCGCCAGCTGATCCGCCATAACATTGCGCTGGTCAGCACGCATACGAATTTGGATTATGCAGAAAAGGGCCTCTGCTTTGCCATGGCCAAAACGCTGGGCCTGGCGGAGATACAGCCCGTCATCGGCCCGGGCGAGGAGGACGCCGGCTACGGCAGGTGGGGCTGTATAGAAACCATGCCGCTGCGGGCCCTGGCGCAAAGGGCCAAGGAAGCCTTTTCCGCTACCACGGTAAAGTACGCCGGCGCGTCGGATGCGCCGGTGCGCACCGTGCTGACCGCCTCCGGCAGCGGGCTCAAGGCAGTGCTGCATCATGCTTTGCAGCTGGGGGTGGATGCGGTGGTTACGTCGGATGTGGCGTACAACGATGCGCTGGACGCCGTGGCGGCCGGCCTGTGCGTGGTGGATGCCGGCCACTTTGATACCGAAAAGGCCTGCTGCGAGGTGTGGAGGCAAACTTTACAAACAAAGTTTGATGCGCTACAATATAGTGTACGGTTATACACTGCACAAAATAGCGTAGATGTGTTCAAACAAGTGTGACAAGGGCCTTACGGCTCTTGTTTTTTCGCCGTAGATAACTTTATGTGAGAGAATTTTGAAGAAAGCAGAGGTGACCTTCATGATCCAATTGGAGCCGCTTTGGAAATACCAAAAGGCAGACCTGGCGCTGTTTCGTTTTGAACGGGGATTGAAAAAATCCGAAACGCGGAACAAGCTATTGCAGGTTCGAAACAGAATCATGGAGCAGCAGAACAGCATCAAACGCCTGGAGCAGCAGCTGAAAAAGAGCCAGACAGAATGCCGGCGCATTGCAGAGGCGCTGAACACGGCCAAGCAAAAGGCGGAGCAGGTAAACAGTCAGCTCTCTTCCGGCGCATACACCGAGATCAAACAGGTGCGCCAGGCCATCCGCCAGATGGACGAGGCCACAAAGGCCCTAAACGCAGATAAAAAGCTCTTGCAGGATATGGCACAGATTGCCGGCCGCACGGAAAAGATGGTCAAGGATGCGCGCGCCAAGATGCTGGAGGGCAAGGCGGAGTTTGACAAGCTCAAGGTTGTCCACGATGCGGAGCTGGCAAAGGCCACGCCGGAATTGGAGCGCCTGAATGAGGAGGTAAAGGCCATGGAGCCGGATCTGGACAAGGCGCTTTTGGCCAAATATAAACAGATCAAGAAAAACAGGGTAAACCCCATAGCCCTGGTGCAAAACAACCAATGCCAGGGATGCAATATGTCGCTGCCCAGCTTGACGCTGAGCAAGCTCAAAGAGCAAAAGGAACTGGTAGAGTGTGAAAACTGCGGGCGCATCCTGTATGTCCGCGAGGGAAAGGACGAGGAATAAACAAATAAAAATTTGCGAGTAAGCCAGATGGCCGCGGGCGTTTTTTGCGTCCGAGGAAAGTCCGAGCTCCACAGGGCAGGGTGCTGGGTAACTCCCAGTGAAGGCGACTTCAAGGAAAGTGCAACAGAGAGATACCGCGACCCCGCAGCATGCGGGACGTAAGGGTGGAAAGGCGAGGTAAGAGCTCACCAGCGGCTTGGCGACTTGTCCGCTATGTAAACCCCACCTGGTGCAAGGAAATAGGGAGCAGCATGTGGCGGCCCGTCACGCTCCCGGGAAAACC
>UREB01000049.1 GCA_900546685.1 uncultured Eubacteriales bacterium
TTCAGACGTGTGCTCTTCCGATCTACAACTGGCATACCAGGACAAACACGCCCATGCAAGCTACATAGATGGCAAATCCGTACAGCTTATGATTACGGACCAGGCGAAGCATAAAGCGGATGGACATCAGCCCCACAAGAGCGGAAACCAGCACGCTGAAGATGATGGCAACGGTGCTGACATCGCCCGGCCCCTGGGTGATCATATCCTTAAATTTAAACACCACAGAACCCAGGATGGCGGGGATGGACATTAAAAAGGAAAAGCGCACGGCCAGATTTCGATCCAACCCACGGAACAGACCGCCTACCAGCGTACTGCCACTGCGTGAAACGCCGGGGAACATTGCAACCGCCTGCATACCGCCCATGGCAAGGGCATCCCAGTTGTTCATTTGGCGATATTTTCTGGGACGGCGTACCTGTTTTCGCTCCGCTATGCACAGCAAGACGGCAGTGATAAGGAAACCAAAGGAAAGAAACCGGCCGCCAAATGCTTCCTCGATGAGATTATCCAAAAGCAGGGTGGCGATGACAGCGGGTATGGTGGCGATGACCAAAAGCCGCATGGTTTTGCCCAACGGATGGCGGAACAGCGCGATGATATCCTTATAAAAGACCAGCAGCACGGCGATCAAGGTACCGAGATGCAAGATGACCTCCATGATCAAAGGCTCGGTTTGGATGCCCAAGAGCGTACGGGCCAGCACAAGATGGCCGGAACTGGAAACGGGCAAAAATTCAGTAAGTCCCTGAACAATCCCTAAAAAGATCGCTTGTAAAAAAGTCATGGCGTCACCCCTTCTAAAAATGAAAACTCACTATTCATACTATAACAAAAAAATTGTCGAATGTTTATACGAATCTCTTTTTTGCCATGGCAGCAAACTGGCAAAAATGAAGAAAAAGAGGTATAATAATACGATTTCAGGCACATAGGAGGAACGAGGATGAAGCTCGGGATTGCAGGGTTGCCGAATGTAGGAAAGTCAACTCTATTCAACGCATTGACCAAGGCGGGGGCGCAGGCGGCCAATTACCCGTTTTGCACCATAGACCCCAACGTAGGCATTGTACCGGTGCCGGATCATCGGCTGGATGTGCTGGCAGAGATGTATCAACCGGAAAAAATTACGCCTGCTACGATTGAATTTGTTGATATTGCCGGCCTGGTAAGGGGTGCCAGCAAAGGCGAAGGCCTGGGCAACCGATTTTTGGCGCATATCCGCGAGGTGGACGCCATTGTGCATGTGGTTCGTTGTTTTGAAGATGATAACATCACGCATGTGGACGGCTCGGTAGCGCCGGTGCGCGATATGGAAACGATACAAATGGAATTCGTGCTGGCGGATCTGGAAGTGTTGCAAAAGCGGTATGATAAGGCCAGCAAGCTTATGAAAACGGGCGAGAAAAAATACAAGGAAGAATGTGCCGTGCTGGAAAAGTTGCTAAAGCACATGGAGGATGGCGCGCCGGCCCGTACATTGGAATTGTCTGAAGAAGAAAAAGAATTGGTAAGGGGATTTTCCCTGCTTTCCATGAAGCCGATGATCTATGCGGCCAATGTGGAGGAAGACGCTTTATCGGGCGTGGAAAACAATGCATTGGTGGCGCAGGTTAGGCAGGCAGCGCAAAAGGAAGGCGCAGAGGTCGTCGTTGTATCCGCCAAGGTGGAAGAGGAATTGGCCCAGCTGGAGGAAGAGGAAAGGACGATGTTCCTAAACGAGTTGGGACTAGAAAGCGCTGGATTGGATCGATTGGTGGAAGCCAGTTACCGTTTGTTGGGGTTGATCAGTTACCTGACGGCAGGACCGAAAGAGGTACGTGCCTGGACAATAGAAAAGGGTACAAAGGCGCCTCAGGCGGCAGGTAAGATCCACTCGGATTTTGAAAAGGGATTTATCCGCGCAGAAATTGTAACATATGAAGATCTAGTGGCTTGTGGATCGATTGCAGCGGCCAGGGAAAAGGGCCTGTACCGTTCAGAAGGAAAGGAATATGTGATCCAGGACGGCGACGTGGTGCTCTTCCGTTTCAACGTATAAGAAAATAAGGAGTAGAGATTTCTCTACTCTTTTCTTTTAGGAAAAATCGTATCAATGGGGCAGAAATGGCGATACAGTTTGACAATCTGTTGTAGAGACAATACAATGATGAAACAATCTGAAAGAAAGGATCGGGCTGATTTGGTAGAGACCTTTAAGCGATTTAGCCAACGATATTGCCAATGCAATGTGCTGGATGCATTTTTGATCTGCTTGCTGACAGCTTCGCTATTCTGCCCTCCTTTTGTATGCGTAGGACCGGCAGTAGCCGTACTCGTGCGCTTTTTTTGTACAAAAAAAATCTTTCAAGGCGCGCTACGCCTGCCCGGTGCGGTAGCGTTGATGGCCTTTGGCCTTTTGATGCTGCTTGTGACCTGTGTAAGAGGCGAGGAATTCAATATCATTGTGGCGCTGGGCATTGTGGCATCGCTGGTGGTAGGTTTGTATTTCAGGCAAGTCATGACGCTTCCGATGTTTCATACATGTTTGGATATTTTTTGTATCGGCGGCGCGGCTACCGGCCTGTACGGCCTTATTGAAAAGCTGATGCATTGGGGTGTGCCTGGCTTTCGGGGCCCTTCGATGTTTTTAAATCCCAATTATTTTGCGCTCATGATGGTATTTGTTTGCATTTGTGCCGTGGTTCAGCTGGTGCAAAGCGACCATTGGTATTTGTATGCCACCGTGCTTGTGCTGGGGCTGACGGGCATTGTCATGGCGGATGGGCGGGCCGCGTTGATCACGGGCGCTGTATGTATTTTGCTGGCGCTGGTGCTGCTAAAGCAATGGCGGCTGACCATCATTCTTTTGATGATTGCCATTGTGGTGATTCCGCTGCTTTTAACGCTGTTCCCCAATTTGTTTATCCGGCTGGAGGGGGTCAGCGTTTCGGCGGATCTTCAGCATCGCATCATGATTTGGAAGGCCGCCATCAAGGGCTTTTTACAGTCGCCAGTGTTTGGCCAGGGGGCCTGGATGTTCGAAAAGGTGTGTACGCCGTTGTATGCGGGCCTGTATGAGGTACACGCGCACAACCTATTTTTTGAGATACTCCTGATGAGCGGGGTGGTGGGCACATCTCTGATTGGCGGATATGTATTGACGATGGTACGCGATTTGACCCGTATGTATCGCGTAAAGCACGTGGCACTGTTTGCCGTGCCCGGCATCTGCACGCTATGTGCGGTAACGCTGCACGGGCTTTTGGATGTGGCCATTGTGTTTCCGCAGACGGGCATTGCGATGTTTTTACTGGTTTCCTGCATCGGGATCTACGACAAGCTATCCGAAGAGGAAAAGCAAGGGTTTTTGCAAAGGCATCTCAAAATCATAGACAAAGTGGAAATTCCACGATGAAAAAGCGGCTTTTGGCCGCTTTTTTCTTTGGGAGGACCGGTCCGTTTTGCCTGCGTTTTCATACCATACTATGAGGAGGAAATGCAAATGAAAAGACATCTGCGGACGATTCGGGGGCCCCAGGGCCTAAAGGGAGAAAAGGGTCTGTCTGCGTATGGTGTATGGCTAAAAGCAGGACATACCGGAACAAAGGACGATTTTTTTTCGTTCCTACGGCCAAAGCCTTACGTATACACAGCCAAAACGGGACAGTCCGTGCCTGTTGGCAAGGAAATAGAGCTGGAATGCTTGACATCGCCGTTGACCAAGGGACGGTATTTGGTACAAATTTCCGGCGGGCCGGAAGATGCTGTTTTGGGCCTTTGCTATGGCAAAGTGCCGGTAGACGGCGGGATTTGCGTGATCCATCATGGGCATGGGCAGGGCGTATGCCAATGGCCCTGCACGAGCCACCCCATCCAAGTGCTGAATTATTCGGAGGAACCATTGTGTTTTTCCAAAAAAAGCCAAACTTTTTTGCTGGTATTCACTGCCATTGATTGACCTTTCACAATCATTTTGCTATCGTAAAACATAGAGCGGAAAAAGGAGGCATTCTATGTTTGATACGATCATCATCGGTGCGGGCATTACAGGCACGGCTGTCGCGCACTTTATATCTAAGACAGCCTTGTCTGTTTTGGTCGTAGAGGCCAAAGAGGATGTGGCTGAGGGGTCTACCAAGGCAAACAGCGCCATTGTGCATGCGGGCTATGATGCAAAGCCGGGTACGCTGAAGGCCAAATACAATGTAGAAGGCAATCTCATGTATCCTGCGCTGGCAAAGCAGCTGGGATTTCCCTTTCTCAACAATGGATCACTGATCCTATGCTTTGATGAAAAGGATCGGCCGGATCTGGAAGCGTTGTATCAAAGAGGTATACAAAACGGCGTAAAAGGGCTGGAAATTTTAGAGCGCGACCAGGTATTGGCCATGGAGCCGCACATCAATCCCCAGGTCGTAGCGGCGCTGCATGCGCCGACGGGCGGGATTACCTGCCCGTATGAAGCATGTATTGCGCTGAGCGAGAGCGCGGCGCAAAACGGCGTAAAATTTATGTTTGAATCTCCTGTGACGGCGATAGAGAAAATGGAAAACGGGTTTCGGGTCACGGCGGGCAATCAGACAATAGAAACCAGGACCATCGTCAATGCAGCTGGTCTGTATGCAGACGAAATCGCCAAAATGGCGGGCGGCATTGAGCGGACGATACGGCCGAGAAAGGGCGAATATATGCTCTTTGACAAGGCGGCGGGCACTTTGGCGACCAAAACGCTGTTTCAGCTGCCAACAAAAATGGGCAAGGGTATTTTGGTGACGCCTACGGTGGACGGCAACCTTTTGATGGGCCCCACGGCAGAGGATATTGAAGACAAGGCGGATACAGCGACCACCCAAGAAGGACTGGATGATGTGTTGTCTGCCGCTGCGCTGACCATGCCAGACATCCCGCGCCGGCAGCTGATTACACAGTTCAGCGGGCTGCGCGCGCATGATTTGGCAGGGGATTTCTTCGTGGGAGAGGACCCCGAGGTGAAGGGGCTGTACCATGCGCTGGGCATTGAAAGCCCAGGGTTGACGGGTGCGCCTGCCATCGGGAAAGAGCTGGCCGAGCGCATCCAAAAGGATTTGGGCGCGCCAGACAAGGTAGACTGGATTGCGGAAAGAAAGCCTATTGCACGCTTTGCACACATGACGGACGAGCAGCGCGCCAAAGCCGCGGCGGAAAACCCCGCTTACGGCAAAATCATCTGCCGCTGTGAGACGGTGACGCAGGCCGAAGTGGAGCAGGCCATAGACAGAACGTTGGGCCGTGTGACCATTGACGGGGTAAAGCGCCGGACGCGCTGCGGTATGGGACGCTGCCAAGGCGGTTTTTGCATGATGCGCGTAGCGGAGATCATCCATAAAAAAACAGGGATGCCGATGGAAAGCATCACCAAAAAAGGCGCAGGCTCGGCGCTTTGTGTAGAGGAGGATACGCTATGCAGATAAAACACGTGGATGTGGCGATCATCGGTGGCGGCCCGGCCGGGCTGGCGGCAGCGGTTTCCGCCAAGGAACAGGGTGCGGACAAGGTATTGGTGCTGGAACGCGATACCGTGTTGGGCGGCATTTTGAATCAATGCATCCATGCAGGATTTGGCCTGCATACCTTTGGCAAGGAATTGACGGGGCCGGAATACGCGCTGCAATACATAGAAATGCTGCAAAAGACAGATGTAGAGGTTTGGCTGGATACCATGGTGCTGTCCATTGGACAGGATCGTTCCATTACGATGGTTTCCAGCGAACAGGGATTTTGCAAGGTACAGGCCAAGGCCATCGTATTGGCGATGGGATGCAGGGAAAGGCCGCGTGGCGCGCTGGCCATCCCGGGCACGCGCCCGGCCGGCGTATATGCGGCGGGCACGGCGCAGAGAATGGTAAACTTGGAGGGCTTGCTGCCTGGCAAGGATGTCGTGATTTTAGGGTCTGGCGATATTGGGCTGATCATGGCGCGCAGAATGACCTTTGAAGGGGCTAAGGTGCACGCAGTTTGCGAACTGATGAGCTATTCCGGCGGGCTTCAGCGGAATATTGTACAATGCCTGGAAGATCTGGATATTCCCCTGCTCTTGAGCCATACGGCCGTGAAAATACACGGCGACCAGCGCGTAGAAGCAGTGACCATCGCCGAGGTGGATGATAAGACCAAAAAGCCCATCCAGGGAACAGAACGGACCATCCCCTGCGATACGCTGCTTTTGAGCGTAGGCCTGCTGCCGGAAAATGAATTGAGCCAGGCGCTGGGCGTAGCGCTTTCGCCCGTCACTGGCGGCCCGGAGGTGGACGATTCGTTTATGACGTGCGTAGAGGGCGTGTTTGCGTGCGGCAATGTGTTGCACGTGCATGATCTTGTGGACTTTGTAAGCCAAGAAGCACAGCAGGCAGGCGCCAACGCTGCACAATTTGCGATGACAGGCCGAAAAGAAAACGCCGATGTTCAGATGCAGGCGGGTGCCAACGTGCGTTATACTGTGCCTCAACGCGTAACAGCAGGGCATAAGGTGAAGATTCGATTCCGGGTAGGCGCGCCGCAGAAAAAGGTGGCCATTGTGGCAAGGCAAAACGGAAGCGTATTGAAAACGCAGCGCCGCCCTGTGGTAGCACCTGGCGAGATGGAAACGCTGGCGCTAGATCTGAGCGGCGTAGCGGCGGAAAACGGGCCGATTACGGTGTCGATTGAGGAGGCATAGCCATGGAAAGAAAACTCATTTGCGTACAATGCCCCATCGGCTGCCATTTAACGGTTACCTATGATGGGGTGCATGAGCCTGTGGTAACGGGCAATACCTGCAAAAATGGAGAGATCTACGGAAAGAGTGAGGTGACGGACCCGCGCCGCACGCTGACGACTTCTGTGCGGGTAAAAGGGGGAACGATCCCTGTTTCGGTGCGCAGCGCGCAGCCCATTCCCAAAGCGGTACTGCCGCAGTGCTTGGAGATACTGCACAAGACAATGCTGGAAAAGGGAAGCAAAGCAGGAACGGTGGTCGTGCCCAATATCCTGGATACTGGGATCGACATTGTGACAACGCGGGATGATTGGAATTAAAACAAAAAGAAAAAAGCAGGCATAGCGCCTGCTTTTTTGTTTTCTTATTTGGCCAGATCAAAAATCTTTTCCATATCGGCCGGCGTTAATTTTACAAAGAAGCCATCGTTGAAATTGGCCAGCTCTTTGATATCCTCATCCTTGACGCCGAGCTCGGACAGGGAGGTGGGCATGCCGAGCGAAGCAAAGTAGGCTTTGATGCGGCGAATGCCTTCGAGCGCCACTTCTTCGGGGTGGAACACGTCGTTGTCTACGCCCATGACCTTGGTGGCAAAGCGTACAAAGCGCGGCACATCGTGTTTATAGACATACTGTGCCCAGGCGGGGAAGATGGTGGCCAGGCCTGCGCCGTGGGCGCTGTCGTATTTGGCGCCGATGCGGTGCTGGATATGGTGGCTGGCCCAATCCTGCTCACGGTCTACGCCGCAGATGTTGTTGTGTGCGAGCATACCGGCCCACATGATCTGCGCGCGGGCATTGTAGTTATCTGGCTCTTTGACGCAGACAATGCCGTATTTGAGGATGGTGCGCATCAACCCTTCGGTGAGCTCATCGGTGATGTCTACATCCTTTGTGTTGGTAAAGTAGCGCTCGGTCAGATGGATGAACATATCTGTAACGCCGCAGGCTGTCTGGTAGGCGGGCAGTGTCATGGTAAGCTCGGGATTCAAAATGCTGAGCACAGGGCGGATGGCCTCTGAACGCATCATTTCCTTTAACCCCTGCGCTTCATGGGTGATGACGGCATCCCAGCTGCCTTCAGAGCCTGCCGCTGCAATGGTAAGGATGCATGCCACAGGCAGGGCGGCCTGGACAGTCTTTTTATCGATGAAAAAATCTTTCCAGGGATCGCCATCATACAGGGCGCCGGCGGCAATGCATTTTGCGGTATCTATGACACTGCCGCCGCCAATGGCCAAAACAAAATCCACCTGCTCGCGTTTGCAGAGGGCTATGCCCTCCTGCGCCAGCTCATACCGTGGATTGGGCTGTACGCCGCTGAGGCTGACATAGGGCAGGCCCGCTTGCTTGAGCGAAGCATAAACCCGGCCGAGAAGCCCAGATCTCTCTGCGCTCCGGCCGCCATAGACGACCAATACTTTTTGGGGCGTATAAGGGTGCAGATACGATCCGACATTGTTTTCTTCGCCTTTGCCAAAGACGAACTTTGTGGGAGAATGAAAGACAAAATTCAGCATAGAAAAACCTCCTAAATGAATAGCCCTTTCGGCTTTTTTTGGTTGCAAAAAAACGTAATAAAACAAAAGGCAAACGAAAATACAATGGAGATATCGACCAGGAAATGAAAAAAGAAAAAGAAAATAATAAAAAGGATTTTGAAATTGCTATTAGTGTAGCATATAGAAAATAAAATGCAACCGTCTCTATTGGGTTTGGGATATGGTATAATAAAAAACCAAACGAAACTGAGAAAGGGGTAGGGGAAAGCGATGGTCATTACAGAGCTGAGGCTACAAGATTTTCGAAACTATACCAGGCTTTCCCTTTCCTTGGAAACCGGCCTTTCGGTATTTTGGGGCGGCAACGCGCAGGGAAAGACCAATTTGCTGGAGGCGGTGCATGTCTGCTGCTTGGGCAAAAGCCATAGGACGGTGCAGAGCGCTGAAATGGTATCCTACGGCAAAAAGGATGCGCGCATCGGGCTGCGTGTGGCGCGTGCAGACG
The DNA here is from genome assembly GCA_900546685.1 of uncultured Eubacteriales bacterium. Taxonomy (GTDB): domain Bacteria; phylum Bacillota; class Clostridia; order Christensenellales; family QAND01; genus UMGS1975. The sequence goes on from UREB01000049.1 coordinate 8,725, forward strand.
GCCCCCGGCATATTCAGGTGATGCTGGAAGCCAACCGCCATAAGCGGATCTCGGTATCCGGCGTGCCAATTCGCAGGATGAGCGAATTGATGGGGCATGTGCAATGCGTTTTATTTGCGCCGGAGGACCTCCAGCTCATCAAGGGTGGGCCGAGCCTGAGAAGACGGTATTTAGACACAGCGCTGTGCCAGATGAGCCCTGCGTATTTTTCGGCGCTGACAAGGTATAACGCGGCGCTCTCCCAGCGCAACGCGATGCTGAAAAGGGGCATAGAGGAGGCTGCGATATATGAGGCCTATGAGCAGACCATGGCCCAGGCAGGGGCAGAGGTATTGTGGCATAGGCAGCAATTCTGCCGGGAAATACAGCCGCTGGCGGCGCAGCTATATGCGGACATTGCAGAGGGAGAGCAGATGCAGGCGTGCTATCGTTCCCAGGTGCCGGAAGGGGACAGGGCAGAGATAGAAGCGGCGCTGGCAGCTCTATTGGCAAATGCAAGGGAGGCGGACCGGCGGCGGTATATGACAAGCGTAGGGCCGCACAGGGATGATGTGGAGGTATCCATTGCGGGTAAGCCGGCCCGCAGCTATGCCTCCCAGGGGCAGCAGAGGACCGCGGTGCTGGCGCTAAAGCTGGCGGAGGTGGAGCGTATGCGTGCACGCACGGGGCACCGGCCGGTGCTGATGCTGGATGACGTGCTGTCGGAATTGGATTTAAAACGTCAGCAGGCCTTGACAGAACAGGTGGAAGGGCAGGTGCTGCTTACCACGGCGACAAAGCCGCCAAAGCATTTGAAGGCAAGCTGCGTGTACAGGGTATTCCAAGGAGAAATTATGGAATAAAAGCGCCGGGAAGGCCATAGCAAGCATGAGTGGAAAAACGCCTTTTTTGAAGGAAATGCCCGGCAGCGAAGCGCCACAAAAAACAGGGAAAAGACTTTCTTTATAATATAATATAGTATATAATAATAACATAAATACAAAACACTTGAGGTAGGATGGTGAAAGCAATGATTCTTCATCTAGGTGGAGAATTTTGCTGTTTTTTTGAGGATGTGCTGTTTGTATTGAGGGCCGACGGCTGCGAAAAAAATGCGCAGACGCAGCGCTTTTTGCAGGCCGCAGAGGACAACGGGACGCTGATCGTGATCGATCCCACGCTGGTTAAGAGCTATG